>JBDKUO010000032.1 GCA_039679645.1 Armatimonadota bacterium | reverse complement strand
TTAACCGCTAAGCCTGCATATAAGTGCCAGGTAGTGGCATCAGAGATGCCATTTGGCCCTTTTCGGCGCAGATTATAAATCTGCCCGAACAAAGCGGAGACATATTTCTTAAGATGCGTTCGCCCTGTCACAAAACCGGCGAGACAAGGCGAACGCATCAAAATGCTATCCACCTTGTTTTGGCCTCTGCGGTTAAAACCGCGGCTAAGAAAAACACGAAGTGTCCCTTCGGACACTGAGATTTCTAGTCGCAAAGGCACCATTTTTCCAAACACGAAATTAAAATGCGATTGCCCTGGGCTCTTGACTGTATGTCATCCTATGGATAGTATATGTGTGTGCGGTTGCTTATTGAAAGGAGCGCATAATGCGCAAGGTCTTATATTTCGTTATTGCTGCTGCTTTTTGTATGCGGATTTGCCCGCTGCATGCCGATCCGCTCAGGTTCGATTCGATGACAAGAGGCCAGCGCGAAATCACGCTGCTTATGGGCTATGGTGAAAACCACAAGATACCCGATGCTACAAAAGACCGCTTTTCGTTCGACACGGTAAAGCTCAGGTATGGTATCTTCACATCACCGAGGACTCAGCTTGCAGCAAATCTGAGTTATGGTGATCTGCAGGGAAGCAGTTCCGACAACTCGGCCTTATGGACGACGGGCAGTTACAGAAGATACTTTCTCGTAAGAGGTCAAAGTGCGCTCGGCTATGATTTCAGTATAGGCATAATGCACTTCAAAGACAGCATAGCGCAACAGGGTACCCGTACCAACTTCACCGAACAGCTTGGTCTGACTTTCCAACACTCCACAAGCTCCAACTCGGCATTCACAATCGAATATGTCTTCTCTCACACATCCAACGCCGGCATTAAACTCCCCAATTTAGGGGTCAACGCAAGCATGATCGCGCTTGGTTACTCGTGGTTTCGCTGATAACGCTACGGCGTCCTGGCATTCGTTTTCCAGCGAAAAACAATGTGAACTGGAGCCCTGCCGCGCACGACATGCCCGCCGTCTGAGTTGACGGCAGTCTTACATGGCAGCTTGCGCTTCATAAAACCGGCGAGACGCCATATGCTGGTCTTGCTCTGCACAAGAAAAATGAAATTATCGTTGAGACCAATCGCCATGCGCTCTGTTATCCGGTTCATGAATGAAAGCGAGAAGCCGTCGCGCATCAGCGGAATCAACCTTTGGCCAAGAGCAAGCGCACTTATACCCGACTGACCTTTGATCGAGCAATAATCATCGGAGATGCCGAGTATGCCGTCATGATTGATGGTGACTATAGCGCGCCCGGTTCTGGCGGACGAGATAATCTCACCGTCTTTCTGAACGAAGTCGGCAAGGCAATATGACTGCGGATGATGAAAGCTGCCGGTGCAGACCGCAATCCCTCCGAACCTTTTCTTTGCTCGCGCGAGTGTTTCCCCGCTTGAACTGTAAGTTATGAGTGTCTCGACGTGCTCGCACCTGGGAAGCTGAGTGACTCTGTAGATTCGACCTTTGTACTTGGTTGTCCACACCTTGACGCAGTGCGGCGGATGCCATGATTTCTTTTTGACGCTGAATATCTTCGCGCCGTCTTGTGTGGTGGCTCCTATCGCGTCAAACAAAGGCGGTTTTGAATAGTCACGCTCACAAGTCGAGTAGGCATTTGATACACAAGCAGGCAGCGCCAGCAACAGCAATATTTCAACAAGTCTCAACAGGTTCAAAGTAGATCTCTCACATTTGTTCGGAATGACTGATTATGAAACCCTGGAATTTGCTCTTCAGGTATACAGTAGTATACGTCTTTGCTCATCCTGAAGTGTCATAGGGTAAGAGTGCAGCGAAGCTCCCGCCTAGCCTATATGCGTTACGTGATCTTGGCTCAGCGGGAGCTTCGCCCTCCCGAGAAAGCTGGCACTTACTGTTACGTCACAGGCCTAAATCATTCTCGATTGATCTCAAATATCCGATATCATCAGCAAGTTTGACCTTTGTATCGCCATCTGTAAAATCTTCCAGCGACATCCAGCCCTTGTAGCCGACCTTGTCGAGCACATGCACAACCCATCGCCACGGCACAAAGCCATCTTTCATCGGTGCTGCTGTGCTCCTCCAGACTCTCTCGTTGTCAGTCTTTTTGTGCTCCACCCATGCCATGTTTTTGACATGAACGTGCGACAGATATGGCCCAAGCATCTCAAGCCCAAGCTGCCAGTTTTCATAACCCTCGCAGACCATGTTCGCCGGGTCGTATATTACCCCCACATAATCCGGGTCGAAATTCGAAACAAACCTGTATGCAAGAGAAGCACTGGAACATATATTGCCGTTGTGGATTTCCACATTTGCTCTTACGGCATATTGTTTAGCCAGACTCGCAACTTTTGCAAAACCCTCAACGGCTTCCTCAAAGAGATCGTTATAGTTTACCGACCCGCTATAGAGGGGCGGCGACACGCGAATGGAAGGGCATTCCATTATCTTCGCAGCTTCCATGCACATCTCGATCTCATCGACAAACTTATAGCTTAAATACGTGCCCAGCCCGATAATATCGAGATCATTATCCTCGGAAAGAACACGTATACTCTCGGCATTCTTGACGATTGTCTCGATGTTTAGTGTCGCCTCGTTTGCATGCGAGACTTTTTCGGGCAGCGCCGGTATAGTATGGACTCTCCATTCGACGCCGTCATAGCCAAGCTCTTTGAGAATAGGCGCGGCCTCTTCAGGACGGAATTCGGGCATCATTACAGTCGATGCAGCGTATTTGAATGCCATTAGTTACCTCTATTTGACCGGCGTTATATTTACCTGCGGGCCGGTCATGTGAATAGTTTCCAGCATATCTTCAAGCAGCTTCGCGGTCTTCCGGGAATCGCCGCCTGATGTATCGATACAATTCGCCATCCATGAGCATCCATTTTTGATAAATATCACTCGATGCACCACCCGACCAAGCTCCGGCTTGCCGTCCGTGGTGACAAACGCCGGGCTGTCCGCAACAGCTCTGCGCTCCCATTTTTGCACATACGGGTTGTACTTAGCGAAAACCTGGACACTGGTGCCGGGAGCAAGCTGCTTGCAATGGATATTTACCACTACCGGCGGCGCTCCTATGACAAGCCACAGATCGTCGGACGACTTCTTGCCGTTCATTTCGGAGGTCTCGTCCTTTACGGTCCACCCTTGCGGGTACATGATCGTAAAGCCATGCTTATCACTCGTGTATGTAGCGTTCGGTTCCATTGGTATGCCCGGTCGATTTGTAGGCTCAAATGAAGCAGTATCCGACTTTTTTAGCGGCTCGGCAGGAGTGACATCACGCGGTCCCGCTGCAGGCGACGAATCTGAATCAATGCGCACTTTCGTAGATGCCGACCAGACCTGCTCACTTGAACTACTCTTTGCAACAGCTTTGATTACGTGCTCTCCGCTGGAGAATGTGGAACAGTCCAGCTCGATTTTATATGGTCTTGCGTTCGCCTTGCCGACTGAATTGCTATCGACAAACAACTCGACCTCGGAGGCTTGAATGTCTTTAGGGAGATTTGTTATCAGAATGACTTTTCCAGTTATGTTTTTCGGAGCAGTCATAGAATCCCCGGGACCGATTATGAGCGCTTGGGCAGCATGATTTGCCGAAAATGGGGGCGGAGCAGGCATCATCAGAGGATTCTCCGAAAATGCAGGCATACAAAGCGCGCTAAAGACAGCCATTATAATCACAATACGGACTTTCATACTTGTTATTGCTCCTTTGACTCAAAACAATATAAATATTCCCTATAACGCGGCGAACTCCACAGCCACTATTATACAAGACGACTGCCCCTATTTCATGTTCCCTCAAACATCATCCGTCACAAAATGCGCTATCAGAAGAGCAGGTTGCCATAAATGTTGGTCAACTCAAGAAAAAATAACTAACCTTGCTCAGTTTAGCGCTTATCAGGCTGGGGTAAAAGCTATCTGGTGGTTTGCTCGGCCATATTTCGCAGTTCAGGGATGGAGGGAGGTGTCCGGATGTCCACTCGGCTTAGGGGGTTCGCCTCCATGGACCCCGAAAAGCAGAGAGAGATCGCTCGTAAAGGAGGTCGTGCCGCTCATCAGAAAGGTACGGCCCATGAGTGGACTAGCGATGAGGCGCGCGTCGCAGGCCGAAAAGGCGGCGAGGCCAGTCACGGCGGCGGACGAAAGAAGAAGAGTCAGTCCTAAGCCGGTAAACTCTCTTGCTCTAAATATGCTATCGGCAAATGGCGGATCGGTATAGCCCGGTTCGCCATTTGTCATAATTTTGCACTGCACAATGCACAAGTTGTAAACTAGACATATGCCAATTGCTCAACCCAACACATTGCGAATGGTCTTTTGGGAGACCACGTCCGCATGCAATCTCAAGTGCAGGCACTGCCGCGCATCAGCGACAGGCGACCGTCCTTCCAATGAACTTACACTTGGGCAGAGCCGCGAGTTGCTGCGTGCCATAGCTGATTTCGCGAAGCCGGTTATAGTCCTCAGCGGAGGCGAACCGCTGGTTCGGCCCGATATATATGACATCGCCTCATGTGGAACAAGACTGGGACTGCGGATGGTCCTTGCCACAAATGGGACCATGCTCGATAAGAGTTCGGCAAAGGATATCAAGGCAGCAGGAATTCAGAGGGTAAGTGTAAGCATAGACGGAGCCGACGCTGCATGCCATGACGCATTCAGGGGAGTTGCAGGCGCATTTGATTCGGCATTTTCAGGGATCGAGCATCTTAAAAGCGTGGATATGCCGTTTCAGATCAACACATCCATCACGCGCGCAAATATCAAACAGCTTCCACAGATACTGGATATGGCTATATCCGGCGGGGCATGCGCGCTGCATCTATTTATGTTGGTGCCTACCGGCTGCGGAAAAGAAATACCGGAGGATGAAATGATCAGCGCCGATGAATACGAGAGTGTGCTCAACTGGATATACGACTCCTCCAAGTCAGCACCCATCAATCTCAAGGCGACTTGCGCACCGCACTATTTCAGGGTGGTAAAGCAGAGAGGGAAAGTGGAGAGTGGAGAGTGGAGAGCTAAGGGTCATGAAGGGCACCCACTTACTGCTGAAACAAAGGGATGTCTGGCTGGGAGCGCAGTGTGTTTTGTGTCTTATAAGGGCGATGTTTACCCGTGCGGATATTTTCCTGTGAGCGCAGGCAATGTATTGCAGGAGCCATTCCAGCAGATATGGGAATGCTCAGAGCTTTTCCAGCAGCTTAGGGACCCGTCGCTATTGACAGGTAAGTGCGGCAGATGCGAATACTCGCGCGTATGCGGAGGCTGCAGGGCGCGTGCATATGCGCGCACAGGCGACTATCTATCCGAAGAACCGTACTGCGCGTATACACCCTACAAATGAACAAGAAACCGGCCATCGCAATCTGAAATTGCGAGTTTCTGTTTCGGACGCGATCGGATATCGCATCCGAACATTGAGGGTTCAAACCGGATTCGGAGAACCTTGTCCATCAAAGTTCCATGTTGTGGGTGAAGCATTTGCAACTGAATTTGAAAAGACAACAAAACGTGATCGGCAAATGCTTCATCCCTACATGTGTTTGTTACCACCTGTCGGGGCATTCGCCTACAAAGTATAAACTTTCCTTTTACACGTAAAAAGGGCTCAGGCCAACATGACCCGAGCCCTATTATCTTACTATTATTACTTACTGCTTGGTTCTACACCCAGCCTCTAAGCTTCATGGCGTCGGCCACGCGCTGAATGCTGACCATGTATGCGGCGGTGCGCATGTCGACTTTATAGTCGCCTGCCATTACCAGCACGTCATTGAAAGCCTTGGTCATCTTCTTGTCGAGTCTGACGTGAACGTCGTCCTCTTCCCAGTAGTAGTTGGTGCCGTTCTGTACCCACTCGAAGTAGGAAACAGTAACACCACCGGAATTAGCCAGGAAGTCAGGAATTACGAATACTCCGTTCTTGTGGAGGATTTCGTCTGCCTCAGGTGTAGTAGGACCATTGGCAAGCTCACAAATGATCTTAGCGTGGATATCTGCCGCGTTATCGCCCGTGATCACTCCTTCTAGAGCTGCCGGAACCAACACATCCACAGGAAGCTCCAGAATGTCGCCATTGGTGATGGGCTTTGTGCCCGGGAAACCGACTACAGAGCCGGTCTTGAGCTTGTGAGCAACCATGGCTTCAGGATCAAATCCGTTCTCGCAGTAGACGCCGCCCTTTGTGTCGCTGACGGCAACAATCTTGCATCCGAGCAGACTCGCAAAGAGTGTAGCGGCAAACTGACCGGCATTGCCGAACCCCTGGATCGCGACCTTTGCATTTTTGAGGTCGATATCGAGATACTTAGCGGCCTCACGAACGCAGTATGCTCCGCCGCGGGCGGTAGCGTCTCCACGACCTTCCGAGCCGCCGACAGAGATAGGCTTGCCTGTGATGACGCCGGGGCTGTTATAGCCGGTGATCTTGGAATATTCATCCATCATCCAGGCCATGATCTGGGGAGTGGTATAGACGTCGGGAGCAGGGACGTCCTTATCGGGCCCGATAATGCGCCCAACCTGATCGATATATGCCCGGCTGAGCCTCTCAAGCTCTCTCTCGGACAATTCTTTGGGGTTGCAGATTACCCCACCTTTCCCGCCGCCAAGCGGGATGTCGACAACGGCGGTCTTCCAGGTCATCCATGCCGCGAGGGCACGAACGGTATCGATCGTCTCCTCGGGGTGGAAGCGAATTCCGCCCTTGTTCGGGCCTCGGGCGTCGTTATACTGAACCCTGAACCCCTTAAAAACTTTGACGGTGCCATCGTCCATCTTTACCGGCAGCGATACGTGCAGCTCACGGAGCGGCTCTCGTAGTACCGCATGAACTGCCGGGTCCAGCCTCAACTTTGCGGCTGCCTTGTCGAGCTGCGCCTGCGCAATCTCGAACGGGTTGGCCTTTACGGCCACTGACTGCTTGGTCATTTCGGCATTCCTCCTTCAATGGAAGTAAGTCTCGCAGGCGGCTCAGGCGACACTGCCGAAAAAAGAGGCCTCCCCAAATATCAGGAGAGGCCTCTGTGCCCGCAACATTAGGACAGCCACAATGCTGCCAGGTGAATTATACCTCACAAATAATAAGGAGTCAATACTTGTCGAGCAGGGCTAACGCACGAGTTACAAAAAATGTGAGCGCATGATAGGTGACGATCTCCGAATCGCCATTTTATTGCCGAATTGGGGTTTCCGAACCCCGCAACCTTTGCAGGAATAGCCGGATTCGGATATCCGGCACTGGTCCTCGGGTAAGGATTCGGAGATCCTTACCCATCATACATCATAATTTTCGGCTCAGCGGAAGCCTCGCCCTCCCAATAATGAGCGTGCCGGGAGGACGAGGCTCCTGCTGAGCTCTTTTGATTCCCACAAAACTGAACCGATTCTAGCCGACTTTTTTCATTGACATGCGAACACGAATAAAGATAAAATTGGACTCGCAATGCCGACGGAACGGCTTCACGGAAAAAGCATGGAAGCTGATCCGGCGGACTCCGGCAATCTGCCCGTGACCCCGCCTTATTCGCGTCTTTCGGAACAGGTAATCCGCACAGCACTAAAGGCACGATCATTGCAATACAATCCCTTGAGGACTATATGAAAACCGTAAGAGACTTGATGACACCCGATGTGGTCTGGGTCACGCCGTCGACTCGCGTCAAGGTTGCCGTCACATTTATAAAAGGTAATAATATCGGCGCACTGCCCGTCGTGATAAGCAGCGGACCGATCGGGCTTGTGACGCTCTACGATCTCATCGGTGAGCCTGAAGATTCACCGGTCGAGGAAGTGATGAGCCGCGAGTTCACGACTATCGGCCCGGACATCTCCACGTACGATGCGCTCAAAGTGGTGCAGAGATCGGGAGCTACGCACCTTGTTGTGATGGAAAACGATCAGATGATCGGAATACTCTCACGCAGCGACTTGATTTCCGAGCTTGGGCGCTCGTTTGATCCACTTACAGAGTTGCCATGGTCCGACACTTTTCGTGAATGGGCGATAAATGCGCTCAAGAGCGGCCAGGAAATCAGTATTATTCTCTTCGATCTGGACAAGTTCGGAGTCTTCAATAAAAAATATGGGCATGTGGTCGGCGACACGGTCATCAAATCTGTGGCGGATGTGCTCAAAAAAGGCACCGACCCCGACCTCGAACTTCTGTGCAGGTATGGCGGGGACGAGTTCGGCATTGTGACCGTGCGCCATGCAGATGAGGCGATTGCCCTTGCAAATATACTCAAGGAAAGAATCTCAAAGATTGACATCCCGGAAGTGATAGAAGGCGTCACGACTACATATGGAATGTTCGGTGGAAGGCGCACAAAGGAACGCGAGGATATACACTATGCCGCCACAATCGACGACCTGATCACACGCGCAAGCAAGAACTGCACCGCGAGCAAACCGCATCGCGCTGAAGAGAGTCGACCTGCGTCCGTAAAAGCCGCGTCTACAGCAGATGAAATCGTATCAGCTAAGATTATTGGGCGCGCATCCAGACTAAAAATCAGGACTATCAGCTTTACAAGCTCCGGCACTGAAGCCAGTGTAAGCGTGACACTCGGCAGAGGCAAGGATGAGTTTACGCGTGAATCGAGCGGATATGCGGCAGGGGAAGACAGCATCATTAAACTTTTTGCCGAAGCGACTGCCGGAGCAGTGTGCAAATCATTGGCACCCGATCACGGAATTATTGTTGAGGATGCATCTGTCTTGGAATCAGGCAAAGATGATGAAATTGTCAACGTGGTTGCTGTATACGTGCATCCGAGGTCGTCTGTCAAACTGACCGGAAGCGCGCTTGTTCGACGCGGTGACCACTATCGTGCTGCAGCCGCTGCACTGCTTGACGCAGTAAACAGGCAGGTAGAGATCGCGCCGTCTCGGGAACCGGAAGAAGAAGTAATAGATAATCCGCAGGTCGAGAGCGATATCTGAACGCAGCAGCTAAGAAAACTGCAATTTGAAGTCGCAAAGTGCGTTTCGGGCTGGATCGGATATCCAGCCCGAACTTAAAGCCCGAACTTAAGACTAAATACTATAATAGTAATTTGGTTGGCTACTCTTCATTGCTGTCCGAAGCTACAAAATAAATCAGCCCCAAATACCATTAGTCTCGATATTAAACACTCTTAAACATACGTCCAAAAGTCAATTTCCTCATCATGCCAATCCAATAGTTCACAAACGCCACCCTGATAGCCCCATAGGTTGTATAATGCCAGTATTCACATAATGCATCGGTATAAGTTATCAATCCCATCTTAGATAATGACTGATAACGCTGCTCGCGGAGCCTTTTCATCTCCTCGATCTCTCGACCAGCAGTAAACATCTGAACTACTGCGCCACTAGTGCTGAGAATCTTTCGATGATATTTCAGGAGGTCTGAGAAAGTAAATGCCTGCGTTAATTGGCTGTGCCATGTTCGTGATAAATCGATCTCTATTAACGCTTGGTTGTCTGAAGTGTAAAACACGTTACCGTTAGTTGCTTGGCAATATAATGTAGTTCCTTGGACACGCACATTCAAGACATAACCAAACCCTATCACTGCAAGGCAATCGCCCTCACGAGAAACCAGCATAGCATAACTCATCTTATACATCTTCCCCTTTAGATCAGATGCCCAACCCAAAAAACAAAAGCCGGCCTCCAATGCATCATTGATCCAACGATTACCGTAGCCTGTTGTGTCAGGGTATAGTGGCAATTCTCCCAGACTGCTGTATGGCCATACCATTCGCCTCTCGAAACGATAACACAAAGCCGGTAACAGTAAGATAAGTGCAACAAGACTGAATAGAATGTACATATAAATCTGCCTCATTCATGATTTCGGTCAATAGCCGATTCCGCACTGCCGACAAATATCCACCATCTAACTAACACATCTAATACAATAAAGAGTCAAGCACTAAAACAAACTTGCTTGCATTCTATCCACAAGCAGCCAGGCTGTCAATATCAATCTTGAATGTTTAGAGACTATCATCGTATATTTGCGTCAATTCGCTGCCTGCCACAAGGCGCAAACCGGCAGATTCACAAATAGTGAACAACATTTAGTTGAAATACCATGGTCTGTTAACCACATTTTGGCCTAGAAGCCGTCTTATAATTATGTAGGAACAATTTCAGCGTCGCGGACGAATGTCCCAAAGCATCACGCAGGCGCTTCGGAGCATACGCTCGCGAAGCATCATTGTAAGAGGAAAGAATTACAGATATATAAAAACAGCTAACCCGGATTATGCGTTTCCCGCATAATCCGGGCTCCGAGAGCATTTCGTGAATAATGCGTAAAAACGAACTCCTCACGCTCAAATATCCCAATTTCACGCTCAGTTCGTTTTACGCAAATGCGTATTTATTGCAGTTGACAATTGAGGGACTACTTTCTTGTTGTAATGCACAGGCGGCCTCGGCTGGATGGCGTAAGCTTTAGCAAGAGGCGCGATCAAATGTCGCGCCCCGAGCAAACCTCATGACTATCTAGCTTTTGACTATCCGAAGGCGTTGCGCATCTTCTCGCAGTAGTATTGAACGTTTTCCCACTTTGCGTCAGGCGCAATCCTATGGTCAGGACAAGGGATATAACCGCCAAGAGCGACAAGAGGCTTAAGGCGCTCAATTTCGGCATCGATTGCAGCATAGTCATACGCGAAGACTTTCTTGTCCATTCCGCCTATGCCGCGCAGCTCGCGCCCGTATTGCTCTCTCCAGGGTTTGATACTCGCATTCCATGTGCCGACCTCCATCGGGAACATGGTGTTCACGCCGTTTTTGAGCCATATCGGGACAAGCTCGTCTATCTTGCCGTCGCAGTCTAGAGAGACTAAGTGGATTCCATTCGCATTCAGCAAGTCGGTAATGCGCTTATAGTGCGGACCTATCTTTTTCTCAAAGACGCGAGGATTGATCAGCGGGCCGCTCTTGAAACAGATATCTTCCCAGAAATGAGCATAGTCCAGAGCATTTGAGATCTTTAGCGCAGCCTCAGCACATTTGTAGGAAAGCTCGCCGACTGTGTTTATGATCTCGTCGAAAAGCTCAGGGTCGTCGGCTTGAAGATAGGCCGTACCCTCCAGACCGAGCCAGTTGCGGATCATGCCGAAAAGACTGCCTACATGTATTCCTCGTATATCGGCAGGGTTTTCGACCTCAAGCATGGCTTTTTCTTTTTCACCGAACCACACTCGGTCCGGCGTAAACTGCAACCTGGGCAGGAAATACTCCTCCCACTCTTTTCTGCCTTTTAGAAGGTGGTCGAACTCCATAGGAATCGAGCCTGCATCGTCTTTTTCTAAAATTATTACTCCGTGAGGATCAACTACCTTACGAGAGCCGTCCGGCATTTCCTCGACTACTTTTCTCTCAAAAGTCGGTGTAATGTCGGTATAGCTGCCGACTTTGACAGCCCAGTCAAAGTCAAAGCCAAGTTTCTTTGCGATAGCCTTGTCTATATCGTTGCCATCGCCCCAGTTTGGCGCTTCTTCATGGGTAATATGACCCTCATCCGCCCATTTGGCAAGCGTCTCATGCCAGTAGCCAAAGTGCACTAGGGGAAGACGATCATAGTCCTGATAGTTTAGAACGGCAAGTGTGCGCTCTCTGTTATTCATTGAGTGCGAAACCTCTTCTCTTTTTTTGAGACGGCAGCAACCGCCCTATGTATTCTATGCGCTCTATATATGAATATCCTTCCAACTGCGACAAGAATTGCATGAACGTCCTCATAAGCTCCGATTTGCCTTGACACCCTATAAAATCGAATGCTATCATAGACCCATCGGAGAGGTATGCAGGAGGACGGATAGATTTCGTCCTTTTGCTGGTTTATGCTTGGGAGGGCTTGGTTGGAGAAACTTGAGATAGATGTATCACAGGTCAAGAAACTGCTTGAACTGGTCGAGTCGCACAATCTTGAAGAGCTGACAGTCGAGTCCGACGGTCTTTCGATCACTGTTAAGGGCACTTCATCCAAGCAAGCGACACCTGTGATCGTGCAGGCGGCTGGTCCCGCTGAGATGCCCGAGCAAGTTGAAGAATATGTGGAAGAAGAACATGAGCAGGCAGAAGCGGAGTTTGAGGGCAATATCGTAGATATCACCGCCCCGCTTGTTGGTGTATTTTATAGAGCGCCATCGCCCGATGCGCCGTTTTTTGTTGAAGTTGGCGACAGCATCGAGGTTGGCACGGAAGTCGGTCTCATTGAAGCCATGAAAGTCTTCAGCCCCATACCAAGCGAGATCGCCGGAGTGGTGGTCGATATCCCCATAGAAAATGGCACACTTGTTCATGAAGGGGATGTATTGGTAAGAGTTAGAGTCGGCGAGGAGTAGATTTAGCCGTGAAAGATGTAATTAATGTTGGTGTAATTGGTTTTGGAATAGTCGGGGCAGGGACCGTTAAGATTCTACTCGATAATCAAGACTCCATCGCACAAAAAGTAGGGTCCAGGATTTGCGTGAAGAAAATCGCTGATCTTGACATCACAACCCCTCGGCCAGTTGAGGTCGACAAGTCCGTACTGACGACAGATGCCAATGAACTCCTTGACGACCCAGAGATCGATATCGTAGTCGAGACAATAGGCGGAATCCATCCCGCAAAGGACTTCATTCTGCGCGCGCTCGCAAACGGCAAGAGCGTGGCGACTGCAAATAAAGAATTGATCGCTAAAGAAGGCGTTGATATTCTGCCTAAGGCTGCCGAGCTGGGTTTGGACTTTATGTTCGAGGCCAGTGTGGGCGGAGGAATACCTATTATACGCCCGCTTAAGGCCTGCCTTGCTGGTAACCAGATACTTGAGGTCAAGGGAATAGTTAACGGGACGACGAATTATATACTCACAAAGATGCGCGAGGAAGGGCTTGACTTCGCGGACGTGCTCAAGGACGCTCAGTCCAAGGGCTACGCTGAAGCCGACCCCACTGCCGATATCGAAGGAAACGATGCCGCATACAAGACTTCGATCCTTGCATCTATCGCATTTACCAGCCGGATGGATGTATCGAAAGTCTACCGCGAGGGCATCACAAAGATTTCTGCAGAGGATATGAACTATGCCGAACAGCTTGGATATGTGATAAAGCTGCTGGGCATTGCAAAGCAGGAAGATCACGGAATGCTGGCGCGCGTGCACCCCACTTTCGTGCCCGCAAAGCACCCGCTGGCAAGTGTAAATGGTGTTATGAACGCCATTTGGGTGAAGGGCGACGCCGTGGGCGAAGTGATGTTCTATGGACCAGGCGCAGGTTCGCTTGCAGCGGGAAGCGCAGTGGTCGGAGACGTGATCGACATCGCGAGAAACATAAACGACGGCTCGACATCCCACTTCCACTGCACATGCTACGAGCACCGCGAGATGCTGGGTATGGAGCACGTGAGCTGCAAGAACTATGTGAGAATCCTTGCTAAAGACAAGCCTAGAGTGCTGGCGTCTATCGCAAGTAAGCTCGCAGATCATAAGGTAAGCATATCTTCGGTTATTCAGAATTCGAGGCCGGATGCGAAGGCTGAAATCGTCATTCTCACGCATACCGCCAAAGAACCCGATATGGCGGATGCGCTCGAAGCGATCCGCAATCTGCCGGTCGTGACCGAGATATGCAGTTGGATTAGAGTCGAAGAATGAAATTCGTTTGATCGTTGATCGTGTATCGTATGATCGTAGGCGATGACTCAACGATCAAAAGATAGCTATAAATAATTTGGAGCAAAACCATGGTTATGACCAACCCCAAAACAGCCTGTTTTAAGCGCCTGCCGCTGATAGAAAGATATCGGGAGTTCCTTCCTGTAACCGAGACTACGCCGATTGTCTCGCTGCTCGAGGGCTACACGCCTTTGGTCCGCGTGGACCGGCTGGCATCCCGGATCAGCGACAAGATCACGATGTATGTCAAGTTCGAGGGTATGAACCCGACAGGCAGCTTTAAGGACCGCGGTATGACCATGGCCATAACCAAAGCGGTCGAAGCCGGAAGCAAAGCGACAATCTGCGCATCCACAGGCAACACCGCCGCGTCGGCTGCCGCATATTCTGCGCGCGCAGGACTTGTGTGCGCGGTGATTTTGCCCAAGGGCGAGGTTGCGCTGGGTAAAGTATCGCAGTCGATGATGCACGGGGCTAAGGTCATAGCAGTCGACGGCAATTTTGATGATGCTCTCAATATCGTTAAAGATATCACCAACAAGTATCCGATCACCCTGGTCAACTCTCTGAATCCATACAGGATCGAGGGTCAGAAGACGGGCGCGTTTGAGATTTGCGACGATCTGGGTCATCCGCCGACCTATCATGCCATTCCTGTGGGCAACGCCGGTAATATAACGGCATATTGGGCGGGTTACAAGGCATATAAAGAGGCCGGAATTATCGACCGTCTGCCTAAGATGCTCGGCTTCCAGGCCGCGAAGTCCGCTCCGATTGTCGAGGGTCACCCGATCCCCAATCCGGAGACGATTGCGACTGCAATCCGAATAGGCAACCCGGCAAGCTGGAAGTTTGCAGAGGCTGCAAGAGACGAGTCCGGTGGGCTGATCGAAAAGGTCACCGATGAAGAGATCACTGAGGCTCAGAAGCTTTTGGCCGCAACCGAAGGCGTGTTCTGCGAACCTGCGTCTGCCGCATCAGTCGCAGGCATTATAAAGAAGGCGAAAGAAGGATTCTTTACCCAGAAGTGCGAGATAGTCTGCATTCTCACAGGCCATGGGCTGAAGGACCCCAAGCGGGCTATGGAAATCTGCCCGGCGTTCATCGAGCTGCCTGCGGACACTGAAGCGGTGGCAAAGGAGATGAAGCTGGTATGATCGTGACGACGACCGATATCAAGGGTCTCAAAAAGCACGCCACGGGTAAGGTGCGCGATATATATGATCTTGGCGACAGCCTGCTGATGATCGCAAGCGACAGGCTTTCTGCTTTTGATGTCGTGCTGCCGACAGGTATCCCCGATAAGGGCAGAGTCCTCACCCAGATGTCTCTCTTCTGGTTCGACCTGACCAAAGACCTGATTGAAAATCATCTGATCTCGGCTGATATAAACGATATACTTGCTCGAATAGGTAAGGCCAGCGTCGCAAACCCTGAAGATTATCGCGAGATGCTCAATGGGCGCTCGATGATAACAGCCAAGGCAGCGCCGACTCCCATTGAGTGTGTAGTGCGCGGTTATCTGGCGGGTTCGGCGTGGAAAGAGTATTCCGCAATGCGAGCCGCATCGGGCAATGGCGATGCGATTGTGCTCCACGGCGTGACGCTGCCGTCGAATATGGTCGAGTCGCAGAAAATGCCTGAGCCTGTGTTTACGCCGTCGTCGAAAGAATCGACCGGCCATGACATAAATATCAGCGCGGAAAAGGCATGTGAGATCGTCGGTAATGACCTCGGCAGACAACTCGAAGCCGCTTCACTCGGAGTTTATAAGCGCGCGTCAGAATATGCGGCCGGTAAGGAAATTATAATTTGCGACACCAAGTTTGAGTTCGGTATGCTGGACGGACGTCTGATATTGATAGATGAGGTGCTGACCCCCGATTCGTCGAGGTTCTGGGACGCGAAGACATATACGCCAGGCAAGAGCCAGCCGAGCTTCGATAAACAGTTCGTGCGCGATTATCTGCTGACTTTGGATTGGGACCAGACTTATCCGGGCCCGGAACTGCCGGCGGAGATAGTCGAGAAGACTGCTGATAAATATCGCGAAGCTTATCGGCGAATTACGGGCAAAAGTCTTTAGTTATTATTTATTACATGATCGTTTATTACATGATCGTCGGGGATTTGAATCCCCGACGCATGTATAAGGGACTTTAGTCCCTAAATGATAGCAACTCAAGGGGATTAAAATCCCCCATACAGGGTCCGGGATTCAAATCCCGGACCATCCGAAAAAACTCATAACACACAAACACATAACCTATCATGAAACATTTACTAATTATATTCGATGGCATGGCTGATGAACCGCTTGCGGAGCTTGACGGCAAGACACCTATGCAGGCGGCTAAAAAGCCCAATATGGACGAAATCGCAAGGCTCGGACAGATCGGGGCTGCTATTACGACTCCAACCGGCATGACACCCGGCAGCGATGTCACGAATATGGGAATTCTCGGCTTCGACCCGAAGGCATATTACACCGGGCGCGGAGCAATCGAGGCCGCTAGTCTCGGTATCCCTGTAGAGACCTCCGACGCTGTGTTCAGGACCAACCTGGTCTCAACTGACGGCGTTAAAATGATCGAGTCCAGCGGCGGGCATATCAGCACGCCGGAGGCTCACGAGCTTATCCAGGCTGTGGATGCAAAGCTTTCTACGAATGTCATCAAGTTCTACCCCGGCGTCAGCTATAGACATATAATGGTCTGGCATGGCGGCTCTGCTGAAGTGCACTGCGCCGCTCCTTATAAGATTATAGATGAGCCTATATTGGAGCATATGCCCGAAGGCGACGGTGACCAGAAACTGCGGCAGATGATACTCGATTCGTTTGAGATCCTCGACAACCACCCGGTCAACAGACGCCGCAAGGATGAGGGACAACTACCCGCTAATATGATCTGGTTCTGGGGTGAGAGTAGGCCGCCTGCGATCCCCAGTTTTGTTAAGCAGTATGGAATGCCCGGCGCGGTGGTTGCAGCGGTCGATCTTATCAAAGGACTTGGCCGAATGGTGGGTCTTGATGTGATCGATGTGCCGGGGGTTACCGGATATGTTGACACGAATTATCTGGGCAAGGGTCAATATGCAGTCGAGGCTCTCAAAAAGTATGACTTTGTTTGGGTGCATGTTGAAGCGCCCGATGAGGCCGGACATGAGAGCAATATAGATAAGAAGATAGAAGCTATTCAGGAGTGCGATGAGAAGGTATTGGGCACCATCTTGAACGGCCTCAAGAAGTCCGGCGAGGATGCGCGCATTCTCCTGATGCCTGATCATCCGACACCTATAGCTACCGGCTCGCACTCATCAAACAGCGTGCCGTTCATCCTGTTCGACTCAACAAAGCCGGAGGCCAATAACCTGCCCTTCGATGAGCGCGCCGTGCATGAGACCAAGCTGAAAGTCAATTTTGCTCCTGACTTGATGAAAATGCTTCTCGAACAATAGCCGAGGGTAAAACCGATATATGGATATCCTCTCAGCCGCCAAGCATCATCACATGTTCGATAAGGGTGATAAGGTCCTTGTCGCCGTCTCCGGTGGACCGGATTCTATCGCCCTACTCCACTCACTACACACCCGCTCGGAAGAGTTTGGCATCAGTCTGCATGTAGCTCACCTTAATCATGGGATAAGAGGCGAGGCGTCTGATCTTGACGAGCAGTTTGTAAAAGAATTTGCATATAAACTTGGTCTGAATTGCACAACAAAGCGCGTAGATATTCCCAGTATCAAAACACAGATGCAGACATGCCTTGAAGACGTGGCGCGTGTTGTTCGGTATAAGTTTTTGCAGGATACTGCTGCAATGTTGGACGCTGATAAGATTGCAGTAGGTCATAACGCTGATGACCGCGCGGAGTCTGTTCTGTTCAATATCATTAGAGGCGCGGGAATTGACGGAATCAGCTCTATCAAACCGATAAGAGGCAATATTGTCAGGCCGCTGCTCCACACGACCCGCCGCGAAATTGAAGAATATATCAAAGAGCACACACTGCCTTTTCGAGTGGATGAGACAAATATGGACACAGTCTACTCGCGAAACAGGATCAGGCATGAACTGCTGCCGCTGCTCGAATCCGGCTACAACTCACAGATAAGATCAGCGCTGGTTAGGCTGGCTGATATCGCATCGGACACAAACGACTTTATCGCACGGTCAGCAGACAATATTAAGGTCGGGCTCGTCTATCGAGATGCATGGGATGTCGATCTTTTTGCTGAACTTCCTGTCGCAATACAGAGGCAGATATTGCGGTCTGAAATAGAATCGCTTAAAGGTGACTTGAAGGACGTCTCGCTTGAACAGATAGACCGTGTGCTGGATGCTCTGCGGACTAAAGAGGACTTCAAAATAACTCTGCCGACAGGCCGTATATATGCCGTCAGGCAAGCTGAACGCTTTGGGATAGAACTGGAGCAGGCTGGAGAGACTATTGAGAGCTTCGACAGGCAGCTGTGTGTGCCGGGCATTACACATATCCCAGAGATAGCAAGCACGATCAAAGCTGAAATCGTGGAAACGCCTATAATATCCAAACTGCCGGGCGATGAGGCGATAATAGACTGCGTAAGTATAAAAGGCGCTCTGAGAGTCAGAAGCATCCGGCCGGGCGACAGGATTACACCACTGGGCATGGCGGAGAGCAAGAAGCTGCAGGATGTATTTGTCGACAAGAAAATTCCAAGGCAACAGCGGGCGAAAACAGCTATTGTCGTAGACGATGAAAAGATACTGTGGGTAGCAGGGGTTGTAAGTTCGGATATCGGAAAGATATCGCATCATACGCGACGGGCAATACATTTGCAAATTGGCCCAGCGTGAGCTTCGCCCTCCCGTCTTGGAATAAACGTGTGCCGATCATTATGACCGACACACGCAATTATTTATTATTTGGCGCTTTCAGCCATTGGGCACCCTACACCGCAGCAAGCTCCGAGACCCATGGACATACCCATGCCGTCTTCTGTCTTATCCTTTATCATCTGCCGGACCTTTGCTCGCTGCTCATCAGTGAACACTGACCGTGCCTTCAACGCGGAATCTATTGCGGCGTCTCGCAGTTCGACCTTCAAGGGATCGATCTCGTCGAGTTTTGCTTTGAGCTGATCGGCAGTGGCATCCGTCGTCCAAAGTTGTGCCATCTCCTGCATTTTTGTTCTGATTTGATCGCGTGTGGACTGCGTGGCGGTCATAAAATCGGTATGTATCTGTCGGAGCTTGGTTACCTGATCATCCGTCAGGCCGAGTTCCTTGATCATCTTTGGACCTAAACCCATCATAGGGCAGTTCATGCCCATGCCCATACCTTTGCTCATGCCGCCTTTAGGACCCTGAGCCATAACAACTCCCGCAACTGCAAGCACGACAATCAATGCCACTACAATAATCCTGGTTCGCATTACAAGCGCCCTCCTTGTTGTTGATCTGTGCTCAACTATACCCGTTGGGAGGCTGTTCTAACCGCAAATGCTGAAATATGGAACGAGGACGCTGGTCACCTTTGAAAACCCAGATAAATATGTGAGGAAAAGGGGGCACGAGAAGTGAGCGCCCCCTTGTTTTGAGGTTTTTACTGTGTAGGATCAGAGCTGAAGAAAATCATGCCGGTATGTACCGGAATGGAAATTGACGAATAGTCGCCTCCATAACCGTAAGAAGTGCCATCCTCATCATACACAAGCATCTGCGAATCGAGATCAGTTGGTGTAAATGTCATATCGCTGCTGCAATTTCCATTTACAACCACTACCCCGCCATAAGAGCCAGAACTACCGTCAGATATGTAGTTTCTGTAAAGGAAGTAATCGTTGTCTTCATCTAACTTGCCAAATTCTCCATACGGTAGCCCGAGCTTCTTGGTTACAGTAAAGTCCACATCAGGACAAGAATTGTAACTGTTGGTGCTTAAGCCAAAATTGGTGAATTCATTTTGGCAGAGTAAATAGCTTGCAAGAGTAAACTTGATCCATCTGCTTTGAGCTTCAGCTTCAGTCATGCCGGTATCCGTGTAACTGCTGCACCATGACGAATTATATTGGATGAATTTCATCTCGTCCTTAGACAGGTCAGTATTCCAGCCTGCCACAATAGAGGCATCAATTAAACACTTGAGCCAATACTCATCCCAGTCCCAATTCCAGCCGTTGTCTGCTTTAACAAAAGAATATTCACACCACATAGCATCGGGTGTATTAAGTGAAGTGTTGTTTTCATATTGTGCAAAATAACCTTCCTGCTGCTCAACTGCGCCCGGCTTCCAGTTAGGATCGAAATATCTAAGAGGATAATCACCGTTCACAGACGCCGACCCATCACAGTTATCCTGACATTTTAGCTTTATCACAGTTAGTCCTGCATTTTTAAGCAAAGGCACAACCCTGTGAACAAAGTGCTGCACTTGCCAAGCATATCGGTTAACACCATCGGAATTATCAATGTCAGGATCTCCATTAGCTTCATAAAGATCTCGCAGTATTCCCACATCATCTATTGCTACACCATCAACTCCTAGATGCTGAGCTTTTTCTATTGTTGCTGCGGCCCATGCATCTGCAAAGCTATCACTTGTCCCGATGTCGACGAGAAACCTGTCGGACTGTCCACCTTCATTAAGATATTGGTACATATAAGAAGTCGTATCTGTGCCTTTAGGGTCATTTTCTAACCCCTTGTTACTATCAGGATACAGCCAAGTAGGATGATTGGTGACAAAATTTTTCATAGCCCAAGGTGATAGATTCCAACGGTCACATTCATTGCTATCTCCTTGATTATAGATGGCACAGCCGGTTACATACAGGTAAATCTTGATATCCGGGTTTAGTTCTCTCAGACTTGCATAATACGGATATTCAGCTGCGCCTGTAACAATCTCATCGTAGTTCTGTGCTGCAAGACGATAGTTGTAAGTTAACCCTGCATTATAACTGAAGTTGTGCCACCCGAAATACTGGACTTTGATATCTCGATTGGGAGAATAAGGTATCCACTCTTTTACTATCACACCCGAGCGCTTGATATTCAAATGCGCATTGGAGAAAGACAGAGAAGGCGAATAAACATTACTATTGCGTACAGCTTGCAACTGAATATACGTTGTGAAGCAGCTTGTTCCTGTTGCTATTACATGCTCATTATCTTCAATGCCTAAATCACCTATTATATCTGTTACAGTGGTCCCATAGTCATCGTTCAAATTACTGAACAATTTGGCTATAACATCCTGTCCGTTCCAGCCAGTCTTTCCAACTCCGTCAATCCAGAAATATGCTGTATCTCCAACACGCAGCATCTGATCATTAATTGATGTGCTACCGTTTACTGGAGTCTGTGTTCGAATCAACATCGCAACATTGGTGTCACCAGTAATGTTCATCATCTGCATGTTCTGCTTGCAATCAGAGCCAGACTGAGACATATTTACTATATATGTATTGTATTCATTAGGATCGTTCTCGTCAAAGAGCATAAGAGAACTATCAATCCATCGTTGCCACCCATTTTCAACCTGATCATATGTTGTTGATAAATCGCCATAAGTGTCTCCGCCATACTTCTTGGTATATATGCTCTGGCTGAAATCACTCATACCTATAAATAGATCCAGATCAGCTTCCTGTTGTGTCACCGGTATTCCATCGGAGATTCCGATATCGCTCCAAACGCCAAAACCATTTTGCGCTCTGACATAGAAGTAATAAGGTCCACCTTCGACGAGAGTCAACTCGGACTTTGTCACAGAGGTGTTTGTACCGTTGGATGTCCAGTCAATAAGCAAACCATATCCGGGTCCAAGTGGCGATTTGCCGATGGAGTATTCATATCTGACAATTCCAGACTGTGAAGTTGAAGAAGTCCACGATGCCTGGAGTTGTGTCGTGCTGGCAGAATACTGACCATAGTCTGTAACTACCGGCTTTGTGGGTTTGTCGTAAGGTTGGCTGGAAGTATACTCATCAGCACCAATATCCACAAGCGACCCAGTGGAGAGAATATTCATTTGTCTGGCGTTGCCATCGAAATCGGTCCATCCGCTAACCACGACGCTGTCGTATCCTGCGTCTATACAGGGAGATCCATTAAGAAGGTGGTAGTCTTGATTGTAGTTAACTATCTGTGGATCTTCACTGATGTCAGTACTAGGAATTAGAGTCCACGAGTACTGATAACTGACATTGCCATAAACATCATTATGCTGAAATACTGGAGTTGCGGATCCTTTATCTACACCGCCGCCCTTGTTATATGCAACGATATTATTAGCGACAGTTGGAGAACAGTTCCAAAAATACACGCCACCACAAGTATTATATGGAGCCTTATTGTTCACGATAGTGTTATTTGCAATCACAGCCGAAGTAACGTTACTACACAAGATAGCGCCAGGTGACGTATACGCCTCATTGTCGGAAACTACGTTATTTGCAAGCACAGGTGAACCACTGTTTATAACAACGCCACCAGTTTGACCACCACTAATATTGTTTCTAATCCTGTTTCCAAGTATACTGGCGTTGGACTGATACGTAGCTATGCCTGCCGCATATCCACCATCTGGAGTGGTGTTACCAACTATATCGTTGTTGTATATAGTAGCGGGACAATCAGACAGATAGATACCACCTCCACCAGTCGCGGTGTTAGACTCAACTGAGTTACCGTGCACAACTGGTGCGCCACCATTGAGGAATAATCCACCACCTAAGACATATGTGGCGGATGACGGCGTGCTGGTGTTGTCTAGGATAACGTTGTTAGTTATATGGGGTGAACAACCCAATGTGTATATACCACCTCCATATGCATGAGACGCACCAGACTGGCCTGCTACACTGTTATTCTGGATCACGTTGTTGCTGATGGTTGGAGAGGCGCATTGGCAGAAGATTCCGCCACCTAAGCGTGAGTTTCCATCGGGTCTCCCAGTACCATTCTGAATTACAAAACCATCGATTACCGTGTCCGTGTTGATATCACCGTAAAAGGCTGTGACAACGGCATTATTTTTGCCTGTGCCGTCAAGTATTGTGATATTGTTGAGCCAATCACGCTGGGTATTTAGAGTCTCCATTCCGGCAAACCCGCCATACATTTTTCTGTTAGACGTTAGGGTAATACATTCGTTATAAGTACCTGCCTTGACCCATACTTCTTGTCCTGATGAAGCGGCATCAACTCCAGCCTGGACAGTTTTCTTTGCAGCCGCCCAGCTCTTTCCTGAACCGCTGTTATCAGATTTGGACGCATCCACATGAATTACCAAATACGAGACATTACACTGTATCGCGTCCGTTCCCTCACTGCCTTTAAGCCCAGCGCCGTTCTCGGCCTTGACGGAAATGTAATAAGTGGTTCCGTTGGCAAGACTCAGACCCGTAACTGTTGCTTCGTGCGTGCTCGCCGAAACCTCCGACCAATCCTTGGTGTTTGTGCCACCAGGGGAGGTTCCTATGGCATACCAATATTTGGCTATGCCTGACTCAGCGTCAGAGGCTGCTGTCCAGGTGAATTGCAACTCGCCATCGGATGTTGTATAAGCACCATTTTGTGCTCCAACAGCCGTAACAGTCGGCGTGCTGGGCGCAGAGTCATCAACGTATTCATACGCCCCGATATCCACAAGCGAGCCGCTGATTGAGAGAATATCAATTTGTCTGGCATAGCCGCCCAAATCCGTCCAGTCCTCTTCCACTGCGTTGTCATCACCTGCATCTATGCAGGGAGAATTGAACGTCAGCCGGTAGTCGCCGTTGCCTGCATCTGCGAAGAGTTGATCGATATTGATGTCTGAGCTGTGTGGAATGTTTGTAGGGTAGTAGTTACCTTGTGAGTTGCCGTATACGCAGTTCTGAGTCAACGGCGGGGTACATCCTTCGTAAATGACACCCCAAGAATCGTTATAACTAATAATGTTATTTGCTATTACAGCATCCGGAGCATCCCAACACTGAACGGCACCTGCCCAACTTGGGCTTGAATTGTATGCAAACGTGTTGTTGATAATCTTGGGTGCATCTTCATCGCAGAAAATGCCCCCGCCTCGACCTTCTGAAGTGTTGTAAATAATCAGGTTGTTCGCAATTGTGGGATTGCAGCCAGCCCATTGGCACAATATTCCTGCTCCCCAACTCGTTGTATAGTTGTTTTTTATGGTGTTGTATGCGATTAGCCCTGTTGTCGACCAAACGGCATAGATACCTCTTGAGTTTCCGTCAAAAACGTTCCACTTGATATTGGTTGCACCAGCTGCGTAAAGCGCTAGTGCGGTTCCGGTATTGCCAACAAAATTGTTGTTAGTAATCGTAGCGGGTGCAAGCCTAACGTACATCCCGGCTCCCGCTCCCCCGGAAGTTGTGGAGTTTTCAGAAAACATGTTATTATCTACAAAAGTCGTTGAGGCTACACTCTCCAAATAAAGCCCGCCGCCATAAATGCCGACGTTGTTTATGAACGCATTATTAACGATTCTGACCGATGATCCTGATCTACAGTACATTCCACCAGGGTAGTTCCCTGACTGACAATAACCGTTAATTACTGTAAAACCGTCGAAAACGCACGTGCAGTTTACTGGCGCATTGACGACTATTCTTGAGACTTCTCCGTCCAGAACGCTGTTTGAATATTCGTCATCTGGTTCTGCCCTTGGGAATTCATCCCTTTGATCGATGCTGGTTTCTGTCCCATTGAAGCCGCCATAAAGATTAACTCCATTGCTGAGCGTAATTGGCTCTTG
The DNA here is from genome assembly GCA_039679645.1 of Armatimonadota bacterium. NCBI lineage: Bacteria > Bacillati > Armatimonadota > Armatimonadota bacterium. The sequence goes on along the minus strand of JBDKUO010000032.1, from coordinate 44,201 downwards.
GTAGGTTCCATTCATAACCCATATATCACCACTGCCCGATGCGGCAGTTATGGCCGCCGAAATAGTCCTTTTTGCGGTGGCCCAGGACGTTCCATCACCGGTGTCATCCTGTTTGGCCGAGTCTACGTAGTAGACAGTAGCGTAGACCGGCAGTGACCAAAGCATTAAAACACAAATTGCCAATACTACCAAAATTCGAGACTTTCCTTCCATGAGTTGCCTCCTATAGTAGTTCTTGCGAGATTGGCCATGAGTGTGCTGCTAATATATGTGCGATGTTGCGGTCTAAACAATCACTTCCTTTCGTGCGCAAATGGCAGCATTGTTCATGAGCATGTTGTAATTTAGCCCAGACAACGCTAATTGTCAAAGATAGTATGATGATATCTTTAATTATCGGGGAACATAATGTGCGCAGTAAATGATTGACTTCTTGACAAAGGCAGAGGATTAACTATGTGGTGGTTGTCTATCAGGAGCGTTTTGCGACTACCAAGCTGCGCCAGAAGAAATCTGAGGCGAGGCTGTCTATTCCGACACCGTTTCGTGTAGCAGAGCAGTGCACAAAATAGCCGTTGCCGGCGTATATGCCACAGTGGTCTATATAGGGGTTGTGGCAGGCGAAGTATAGCCGGTCGCCAGGTTTGAGCTGATCGAAAGGCACTGTCTCGCCGACTCGAGCCTGCTCACGCGAGGTCCTCGGAAGCTTGATATTATACTGACCAAAAACCATACGCACGAAAGCTGAGCAGTCCATACCGGTTGCAGGATTGGTCCCGCCATAGAGATACCGGGCTACAGAGGTCTGAGAAGCAGTGCGTACAAGGTCACTTAGCCATGTGTCCGCACGCGACACCTGACCACCGCGAGATGTGCCCGCGCCTCTCTCTAGAGGTTTCTTGGCGACCAGCTCATAGCCGGTCTCTTTGACGAACGCCTGCTTGACCCAGCCGGTCTGACCATTTGACATCAGCACGCCGTACCACCCATCCTCCTCTTTTATAATCGCAAGGGGAGTATCGGATTTGACTGTCGCAAACCTGGCGGATGTTGATGACTTGGCATGGTAAATGGACGCAGAAGCTGCGCTGACTATCCCTACACGCCCCACCCTGACGGTGTTTGGCTTAGTCGATCCTTTAGCTTTCTTTGTGGGGACTGACTTCTCCGTCGCTTTCGTCGAGCCGAGTGTGGGAGCCTCCAGGCTGAGAGTAAGCGTATCCGCAGCGCATAAAGATGCGCTCGGCAGAAGTGTAATCACAAATAGTGCGATTATAATATTGGTAAGAGTGCGAATCAAACCGAATAAACTCCAGAAATCAGATTCGGCGCCTGCATGCCACGCCTCTATACGATATTATCGGCAGCCGAATAGTCTCTTGTTAGACGGCAAGAATGCCGTATTGTTCCTTATTTAGCAGAAGCTGAAGAAACAGCATGAGCCATCTTTGGAAAATAGGTCTTTTCATCATACTCGGGACTCCGCTCTTTTGTATGACAGCTCAGACATAATGTCGGGCTCACTTTGGTCTTCTTCTTGACGTTCAGACGTTCGAGACCATGCGGCAAAGAGTCGAGATGGCATGTAGCACACTCCACACCGGCAGATCCATCCTCTTTGTCAACCCACTGTCCCAGCCTTCGATACATCTCCGAATGGCAGGTAAGACACTCGGGGACCGTGCGTTTTGCATCAACGAGAGTCCTGAGCGCCCTGGCATGGCCGGTCTTTAGCCAGTCTTCATACTCCTGCACATGGCATGTCTTGCAAAGCTGCGGAGGATAGTATGGCCTTCTGTCGGCGGGAGGCAGAGCTTTTCCCGAAACCACAGGCTCCGTCAAGACCTGAGAATCAGCAGACTGACCTATTTTCTTTACCGTCTGATCTCTCTCAGCCTTTACCAACTTGAGCACGGCACCATCTTCAGCGTAATTCGTGCCGAGCGGCATCTTCCGAATTGATATTTTCGGGTCCTGGCCTTTTACAAAATCAACATCGGCTACACCGATACATTTGCCCTGGATACTTGTCGGACAAAGAAACGTGCGCCCCACTATCTCAGGCTGGCCCTTGGACATATTAGCCAAGCCCCCAATAACGATGTCGGGAGCACCGAACCTGGACGTGTTTCGCATCAGCCAGTCTTTGTCTATAGTGCCTGACTGGTCCAAAACTATCAAGATATCGGACGCGTCACGCGCGGACTTGTATGCGCTGTACCAAGCCTTTCTGACCTGATATTCATCGTCCTCAGTCGGAGTGACACCGAAAGAGACTATGCCGATCTTTACACCATCGACGACCTTTACTATATAAGACTTGGCTGTCTTCTCGGCTGAAGGACCAGCGTCAAGGACATTGATTTTCTTGGCTTCCAGAGCGCTGAAGAATTTATCGCGCAGACGCAAATCGTTCATGCCCACACCAACGGCATCGTAACGCATCTGAGACATGATGGTTGTGATGACATCCAGTTTTTCAGGCGTGTTTGAGAGATTGCCGCTATCAACGATAACGTCATTAGGATTCTCTTTAGTAAGAGCCGCTAACGCGGTTGCTCGTCGGGCTAGACCGCCGTCCTTGTGGCCGCCTCACCCACACGGCTCGGTATAACCGAGCAGATCATTTGTGTAGATTATGCGGATCGACTTTGTCTGCTCACCTGCATTGATCCCGACCGAGACCAAAGCTGCAATAAGCAGCGCCGTCACGCACAACACCACATAGACCTTTTGTGATACTCTCACAAAACACCCCTCTATAGAAGTAAAGACCAGAGGTAGATACCTCAACTGGTAGTATACGACGAGCCTGATGCACTGTCAAACCATTTGATGCCCAAAACTCACTGTAATAAAACAACCGGCCACACAAAATGCGGGCCGGCTGCAAAATAGCTTGCAATAACAAGCTTTAGAACCCTGTAAAGAGCTCCATGAACAACAGATCGTTGTCGGGAGCGACGCCCCCGGTGCCGGGACTTGAAGAGTTCTTTTCATATTCCAACTCAGCCCATACACCCTTTGCAATCGGCTGGACAAACGCAAATATCCACTGCTGATTGTCCCAGGTGAGCTTTTCGGGTGTCGGAGCCTTATCGTTATTGAGGGCATTGTAGCGGACATACATCCGCTGCAGCTTCTTGTTGGTATAGCCGACAACCAGGTTGTAGCCGGTCACCTTCAGGAAACTGAAGTTGCCGATGTAATACTCGCCCTGAGCAACAAAGTTGCCGCGCGCATAACTGGCATCAAAGCCATACTTATTGTGCGTATCGTCGGTGCCTGTTGCAAGAGAATACGCTTTGTACATAGTGGCGATGTCGGTCTTGTTCAGTTTGCCCAACGCGCCGGAAACATGAGCCTGGAAACATGGCTTGGTGATCCCTAATCTAACACTGGTCGCCAACTCACCGCTTATGTCGGATGGAATATCATTATCGGTAAAGTGCTTGACCATATTGACCGGATCCGCAGCGGGGTAACTTCCTATGCTTTGGGTACCTAATGAATTATCCTCAAATAGAGTTATGCCACCATCGAAAAGACCGGTTTTTTGCGTGTATTGGATACCGACTATTCGGGCCATCGTAAATGTCTCAGGCACAATGCCGTACTGCGATGTCTTTCTGTTAGGATATGACGGCGTTACGCCGAAATTAAGCTGTCTTCCCTTGCCTACTCTCACACGGCCAAGACCAAGCGGCATATCGACATATGCGCTCTCCAGGTAAGTGCGAGACTGCTCGGCAGTTGTGTTGTCCGGCTGAACATCGTTGGAGATATAAGGATGGAAGTAAACTTCCATATAACCTGTTATGTCTTCGCTTATGTTGCCCTTAGCGGAGAGGGAGACCCTGTCCGTCGTGATCCTTGCATTGCCGCTCTGCGGCGCATAGAACCTGTTCTGCGAATAGCCGTGAAGTTCGACATTCTGAAGACCCTGAGCACTGACAACTACCACCAGGCTCATCAATAAAATTGTCAGTATTGCCCCAATCAAATACTTTTTCAAATCTTCTCCTCCTCGTACTTAACGATAGATATACACATCCAAATAAAATAATATTTCGTCCATCACCTCCACTTGCCGGATCAGTTATTCTCCCTATTGTCGACTACACGGTCCTTTGGGCCGATAGCCTGAAGCGTCTTCGGTTCCACAAGTCTTATTCTGGGTGTAATGCCCAGCGCGCCATGAACACGACGTCTGATAGTCTCTTCAAGCTCCACAAGCTTGAGCATCTGGTCGCTGATCATGCGAGAGGACAATTCGATATTCAAAGTGAGATGATCAAGCCCATCCTCACGATCCAAAACTATCTGATAGCGAGGCTCGACGTGCTCGATATCATAGAGCAGCTTTTCGACCTCATAAGGGTAAACATTTACTCCGCGGATGATAATCATATCGTCGGTGCGCTTCCTGATGGGCGCAATCCTCGCGGTGGTTCGTCCGCATTTACAAGGCTCGCGCGTGATGGTTGTGATGTCCCTGGTCCGATATCGGATCATCGGAAGGCCCTCTTTGGTGAGCGTGGTTATTACTAACTCGCCCTCCCGGCCATCCGGCAACACTTCTAATGTCTCGGGATCTATTATCTCGATCAGAAAATGGTCCTCGTTGACATGCAAGCCGTTCTTCAGTTCGCACTCGCCCGCGACACCGGGGCCCATCACCGCGCTTACGCCATAATTATCGGTCGCGACTACCCCTAAACTCGATTCGATTTTTGCTCTTGTTTTCTCGCTCATCGGCTCGCCGCCGAAAAGGCCCGCTCTCAAGCTCAGCCCCGCAGGCGAGACACCCATGCGGTCCATCACTTCGATCATATACAGGGCATAACTGGGGGTGCCGATGAGCGCTGTGGTTCGGAAATCCTCCATGATCTGAACCTGCCGTTCGGTATTGCCAGACGAGACAGGTATGACCGACGCCCCAAGCCTCTCCGCGCCGTAATGCATTCCGAAACCGCCTGTAAAGAGGCCGTAGTCGAACGCGATCTGCACGACATCATCCTTTGTAAGCCCGGCTGCGCTCAACACCCGAGCGACAAGCTCCGACCAATGCTTCAAGTCGTTTCGAGTATATCCCACAACGACCGGCCTTGCTGTTGCGCCCGAGGATGAGTGTATGCGCACGATTTCTCTCAGCGGCACGGCAAACATCTCATACGGATAGCCGTCGCGAAGGTCGTCTTTTGTAGTAAGCGGCAGTTTGGAAATATCACCCAAAGACATGATATCTTCAGGTACAAAGCTCATCTGCGATAACCGCTTGTGGTAGAACGGGACGTTTCGATATACTCGATTGACAGTGAGCTGCAGCCGCTCCAGTTGAAGCTGCTCCATCTCCTGGCGTTCCATTCGCTCGTATCTACGGTTCCAAATCGGCATTTTTACCTTACCTGTCTACTTCAGACATTTGTCTGTATCCCTTGCCGAGGTAAGCACGTTGGATCTCGGGGTTCCTGGCAAGTTCGGATGCCGGACCCTCCATAACTATCCGCCCGGTCTCCATTACGTAAGCGCGCTTTGCAATGCCAAGCGCGGCTTTTGCGTTCTGCTCGACAATAAGAACAGTCGTCCCCGCTTTGCGCAGGTCGGCGATCACCTTAAAAATTTCCTTTACAACCAAAGGAGCAAGCCCCATCGACGGCTCATCGAGCAGAAGCATCTTCGGCCCGGCCATAAGAGCGCGGCCTATCGCCAGCATCTGCTGCTCACCGCCCGAAAGTGTCCCTGCAAGCTGCGTCGTCCTCTCCTTGAGCCTTGGAAAAATTTCGTAGACCCTGTCCATGTCGCTCGCCATATGAGTCTTCTTCGCAAGCCTGCCGCGTCTGTACGCTCCAAGGATCAGGTTTTCATAGACCGTCATGCCCGAAAAGAGCTGGCGGCCTTCCGGCACCTGAACAAGCCCCATCTCAACAAGACGCTCAGACGATTTACCGGTGATGTCTTCACCCGCAAAAAACACCTCGCCGGAACCGGCTTGTATTACACCTGATATAGTGTTGAGCGCAGTCGTCTTGCCTGCGCCGTTCGGACCGACGATTGCCACAATCTCGCCCGGATCGACATGAAGCGACACACCCCGCAGGGCAAGAATACGGTCGTAATATGTGACAAGGCTGCGAATCCTGAGCACTACTTCGCCTCCATACCCAGATAGGCTGCGATCACATGAGCGTCGTTTTGAACCTCCTCAGGTGTGCCCTCGGCAATTTTTCTACCCTGATCGAGCACCATTACCTCGTCCGAAATCTCCATCACAAACTGCATATCGTGATCGACGAGGAGCACACTGACACCTTCCTTGACAATCCGCCGCAGAAGGTCACAGAGTTCATCGGTCTCGCGGGTTGAAAGACCCGACGCCGGTTCGTCCAGGAGCAGGAGCTTGGGCCTGCTCGCAAGCGCTCGCGCTATCTCCAGCATCCTCTGCTTGCCGAACGGCAGGCTGCCTGACGACATATTAGCCTGGTCGGCAAGACCTACTCTGTCGAGCTGGACCACCGACTCTTTGAGAATTTGCTTCTCCTCTCGCAAATGACCGACCCACCTGAGCGCCGCCGATGCGATCCCCTGTCTGCTCCAGCAGTGACAGCCGACCATTACATTTTCCAAGACCGTCATGTTATCAAAGAGCTGGACGTTTTGAAATGTCCTGGCAAGCCCGAGCGAGGCAACCTCATAGCACGACCTGCCCGCAATTGAAACGCCGCGGACTCGTATGTCACCGCCGCTCACCGGCATCACTCCGGTCAGCAGGTTCAAAAGTGTGCTCTTGCCCGCTCCGTTCGGGCCGATGAGCGCCTTGGTCTGCCCGGCGACCACCCTTGCATCCACATTATCCACAGCGACAAGCCCGCCGAACGAGCATGTCACCGATTTCGCCTCAATAAGCACTTCCAAGGCTCTATTTTGCCTTTCCACGCGCGGCTCGCCAGGCTGCCGCTGCCATATCCGTAATGCCGCGAACGAATCCCTGCGGCAGCAAAACCATCACGATTATCAGCACAGCGCCAAAAACTATTGGGTCCAGGCCCTTGAGAGTGAGTCCCATTACCCTTACATCGGCCTTGTCGAGGTTGAGCATCCAGTTCTTGAGAATTTGAATCGCGCTTGCGCCGAAAAGGGCACCCCACACACTCGCCATTCCGCCGACTACAACCATTACGACAAGCTGCACCGAGACGGCAAACCCGAAATCGCCCGGGTTCACATAGCCGACACCTGCGTTATGCGCATGCAGGCTCCCGGCGACCGACGCCATTGCCGCGCTCAAGACAAAGACCTGGGTTTTATATCGCTGGGTATCGACACCAAGAGACTCAGCCGCAATCTCGCTGCTGTGCACCGCACGAAAAGCCCTCCCGACCCGGCTTCGCACAATATTCACAGCAAGCACAAGCGCTATGAAAACAAAAAACCAGACCAGATAGTAATATTGCTTCTGTAAATCGACCTGCCCGCCTGCAAGCGAAGCGAATATATGCCGCACGAACCTGGGCGAACCGTCAAGCCAGGCTATGGATGGAATCCCGAACATGCCGTCGCTGGAGCCGCCGGTCACCGCAGTCCACTGCCTGAATATGATCTCGACAATGACACCGAAGCCCAGGGTCGCCATCGCGAGATAGTGTCCCTTGAGCCGCAGCACCTGACCACCGATCAGATAAGCAATGAGCGAGGTCACTATTATGCCGGCCAGCATAGCCGTCCATGGTGATGCGCCGCCTTTCGCCAGCACGCCCAACAAGAACCTGTCGCAAACGGCAGCCGAAAGTGCGCAGATAATGCCTGCCGCTCCAGATTTCCACCATTTGATCTTTAAGGCAATGCCGAACAACGCCATTCCGACGCCATATATAAGCAGCACAACCAAAAAGTGCGGTTTTGCAAGCGCCGCAATCCATCCCACCAGAACAAGCGCGCCCACTCCAAGCGCAAGCCTGCCTCCCGTGACTCTGGCAAGAGACATCAGCGCCGCCACACCCGCGATGACCCCTACCCCGGTGCTGAACCCGGGTATCACCTCGGCGGCAATCGGGCGCACCGTAAGGATCGCCGATGTATACGCCCCTATACCAAAAAACGCTGCGTGACCCAGGGATATCTGGCCCGCATAGCCCATCAATAGATTAAGACCGATAGCCAACAGCGCGCTGATCCCGATGTAGATCAGCAGCATCAACTGAGTCTCGCTCGCAAACCTTGGTATAAAAATGCAGACGAGTGCGAAAATGATAAATGGCAGCAGACTCCAAATGCCCGATTCCGCCGCAGAATGTCTGATCTTGACCGGAACCGCTGCAGGAGCCTCAACCGCCATGTCAAGCCACCGCCTTTCGGCGAGAGAGCAGACCCTCGGGTCGGACAAAGAGTATCACGAGCAGAATAACAAACGCCACGGCCTCGCCGTAGTCGCTCGAAAGCAGCCCTCCGGCGAGCGATTCGATGATTCCCAGCGCGATTCCGGCAGCGACTCCGCCGCCGAAGCTGCCGAGCCCTCCCATCACCGCCGCGCAAAAGCCCTTTAGGCCCAAGGCTGTGCCCATATTGCAGCGGGCGTAGAAGACCGGCGAGACAGTCACTCCCGCGACTGCCCCCATCGCCGCTGCCATCACAAACGAGAGCACGATCATCTTTTTCACGCTGATCCCGGCAAGCTTGGCGCCGGTCGGGTTCATAGAACAGGCGCGCATAGCCTGACCGACCAGCGTATATTTATAGAATAAGTGCATACCTATGACAAGCAGCGCCGTAATCACTATGACCCATAAATCCTGCGCTCTGGCCGCAGCTCCGAATATATGAAAAATTCGATCCTCCACGCCAAATCGGCTCACACTGCCCGTAAACGGCGCGACAGGAATCGCCTGCTCTCCCCAAAAGAGCTGCGCCAGACCGCGCAGCATTATCGAAGCGCCGACAGTGATAATGATCAAAGTCACCACTGATGCTTTTTTGTGCGGAATGATCACGCACAATGCTACTAAAGCGCCGACTAGGCAGCCCGCGGCAACCGCAACCGGAAAAGCGATTGCCAAACTCACCTTGGCTACCAGCACAGCAGCGACCATCGCGCCTATCATCACAAACTCACCCTGCGCAAAGTTAATAACCTGAGTGGAGTTATAGATGATTGAAAAACCGATCGCGACGATCGCGTATATACATCCGCTGGTAATCCCCGAGACTACCAGTTGGGGAATCTGACTTAACTGGTCCAATACTACCTCGATAATAGTTAAGAGCAGAGAGTAGAGAGCTAAGAGCCTGCTTACCCACTCCTCTTCGCGAGTCTCAGACCTTTTGATCGGGCTGAATATACGGTATTCATATAGTTAGAGGTTGGATGCAAGACACCCAACCTCTAATATTCAACTACTATTTAAGCGCCCACTTGCCGTTCTTGATCTGAACGAGAGCAAAGGCGTTCTTGTCCAGACCGGCATGATCTTTTGAGCTGAAGTCAAACACGCCCGTTATTCCGACGAACTTCTTCCGGCTCTCTATGGCGCTTCTGACTTTAGCCCGGTTGCCGCCCACCTTCTTGATGGCATCGGTCACGAGCGTGAACGCGTCCCACGCATGCCCGCCAAAAGTATTCGAAGACTTGTTATAAGACTTCGTATACTGGGAGGAATACCTCAAGAGCTGCTTTTTCTGTGGGTCCGAAGACGGTATCTGCTTTGCAACAATCAGCTTGCCCGCGGGGAATATCACACCCTCGGCTGCGCTTCCCGCAAGCTCGATGAACTTCATGTTCGCGATGCCATGGCTCATAATCAGCGGTATCTTGATCCCCAGTCTCTTTACATCCTTTGCCACGATTGCAGGGCCGGGATTGGTCCCCCAGCAGATTATCGCCTGGGGTTTGGCCGCGCGTATCTTGGTGAGCTGCGCAGTCATGGAAGTGTCGGCAGTGTTGAAAGACTCCGTGGCAACCGTCTTGATACCTGCCTTCGCTGCAACCTCCATCCACTGGTCGCGGCCGCTGGAGCCGAAAGCATTGGAATCATTAATAAAGCCCACTCGCTTGATCTTCTTCAGCCTTAAATAGCTGATGATCTTTCCAACCGCGAGCGAATCCGCCTGCGCGGTCTTGAAGACATAAGGCTTCACCGGCTCGACAATCTTGATGCTTGCCGCGCATGAGACCAGCGGCACCTTGGCATTCTGACACATCTGAGTGATCGCGAGGCTCGGCCCTGAAAGCGTAGGGCCGATTATTGCAATCACTTTCTTATTGGCGAGCAGTTTTTGACAGGCCTGCACAGCCTGCTGCGGACTGCCGCCGTCATCATAAAACTCCACCTTTACCGGATGGCCACTGATGCCGCCGGACTTGTTGACCTTTTCAACAAGCATTTGGACGGTCTCGCGCTCCGGCACGCCCAGAGGAGCATTGTCACCAGTGGTCGAAAAGATCGCCCCGATGACATACGGACTCTTCCCGCTTTTTGCTCCCCAACCGGGCAAAGCAACCAGCACTGCAACAATCACAACTACCAACAAAACCAGCAAACGCCTAAACATACCCAAAAACCCCCTACAATCAATTTTAGATTTAGTATTTAGTATTTGGTATTTAGTATTTATTTGGTATTTGTATATGGGTTATTGTTATTTGATAGGTGCGGTTGTATGCGACACCTTATATTGCATACAATTTCTCGCCGCTGAGTACCTTGACGCCCTTTTTCTGAAGTGACGACATAGCCTCATCCACCTTCTCGACCCTGAATATGACTATAGCATTCTCACCGGAGGTGCCGACAAAGGCATACATGTACTCGATATTCAGACCGCACTCGGCAAATGCGTCTATGATCCCGGCAAGACCGCCCGGCTTGTCAGGCACCTCAATCGCAAGCACCTCCGTAAGCGCAACAGTAAAGCCTGCGTTCGTAAGCTCGGATTTCGCCCGCGCGGGATCGTTGACTATGAGCCTGAGAAGACCATAATCAATGGTATCGGCAATAGATAAAGCGCGCACATTGATCCCGGCGTTCGCCAGAGTCCGCGTGACATCCGCCAGGCGGCCCGACTTGTTTTCTATAAATACAGATAGCTGGCTTACTTTCACTGATACAGTTCCCTCCTGTCTACTACTCTCTTCGCCTTGCCCTCACTGCGAGGAATACTCTTAGGTTCAACGAGCTTCACCTTGAGCGAGATACCCAGCAATGAATGCAGTTCGCCCGCAATTTTGCGCTCCATATTCTCAAGCGTCCTAACTTCGTCCGAGACCAACTCTGGAGAGACCTCAACCCAGACTTCCATCGTGTCCATCTCGCCCTCGCTGCGGTCCACAACGATCATATAGTGAGGTTCGGTGCCCTCCATCTCCATAAGCACACTCTCGATCTGGCTCGGGAATACATTAACCCCGCGAACAATAAGCATGTCGTCCGTGCGGCCCATGATCCGATGCATCTTGTGGAAGGTGCGACCACATGGGCATGGTGAGTCATCAATATAAGTAATATCATGGGTGCGATAGCGCAGAATTGGAAGAGCTTCCTTTGTAAGACTTGTAAATACAAGCTCGCCCTTGCTTCCGGGCGGCAGCGGTTCGCCGGTCTCCGGGTCTACTATCTCTGCAATGAAATGATCTTCGTTTATATGCAGGCCATTCTTTTCCATGCACTCATATGAAACGCCGGGGCCCATCACTTCGCTCAGACCATAAATATCCAGCGCATCAATATTGAGCAGCTCTTCGATTTTTCGCCGCATAGCCTCGGTCCACGGCTCAGCGCCAAGAAATGCTGCGCGAAGCGGCAACTTGGATGTATCGACACCCATCTCATGCGCCGTCTCGCCAATCAACTCCGCATAACTGGGAGTGCAACACAGGACTGTGCTCCCAAAATCCTGCATTATCTGAATCTGGCGCTTGGTATTGCCACCCGAAATAGGCACGACCGATGCGCCTATGCGCTCGGCGCCATAGTGCGCACCCAACCCGCCGGTAAACAGACCATAGCCATATGCATTCTGCACAACATCGCCTTTGCAAGTTCCGCCCGCGCCGAGAGTCCGTGCTATCATCTCGGCCCATGTTGCTATATCGCCCTGCGTGTAGCCGACGACAACAGCCTTTCCCGTGGTGCCTGAACTGGCATGGACTCTTACAACCTTGTCCATGGGCACGGCATACATTCCAAACGGATAATTATCTCGGAAGTCTGTCTTGTTTGTAAACGGCAGCTTCGGCAGATCCTCAATGCCGCGTATATGTTCGGGGCGCAGACCTATTTCGTCGAACTTGCGCTTATAGGCTGGAACATTTTCATAAGCATGCCTGACTGTTTTCAGCAACCGATAGTTGCGCAGCGCGTCCAACTCACCCCGGTCTACACATTCGGCATCTTTATTCCAATAATACATTGATGCATTGCCTCCGTAAAAAAAGAGGTTAGAAACTTTGTAACCGTTTCTTAAGCTCTGCTTATTATCCCACAAGAAAACCATCTTCGCAAATACTGAGACAGTGTTGCAGTTGAGTTTATTACATAGTTATTTCCAGTATGCCGAATAAAACTCCTTCTTTTACTTAAGGTTATGCTCATAATTATCTCATCATGTGCCTTTTTACTTAAGAATTCCGACGGATAAGTGTCTACTGATGCCACGAAGAAAATTTGTCCGCGATTTTACCATATTACAATTGTATCTTATCTGCCTATCTTGACACTACGCGGAGGTGGTCCTATAATAAGCTCACATCAAGTGTGGGGGTGAACGAAGCTGAGAGTCAGAGCTAAAGAACTGAAGAAAACCAGAAAACGAGCGCAGGAAAGCTACAAGGCGAGACTTAGAGAAGAAAAGAAGAAGAAATAGCTTTCGTTTTCTAAAGTGTGATGCCGGCCATTGGCTGCTCGACGCGGTCTATGAGTCGGCTTGTCTTTGTACGCTCGTCAAAAGCTACCCACAAACAGTTATCCACTGCATCATGGATCGACTCGACGTGAGTTATCAAAATAATCTGCTCAAACCTGTTCTTGAGGTTTTGCAGGAGTGAGATCACGTTGTCGCGGCGGTTATCATCCAGAGAACCAAATACCTCATCCAAAACCAGCAGCGAGAACGACTGGCCCGCGCGGTCGGCTATCATCTGAGATATCGCAAGCCGCAAAGCAAGGTTTACGATATCGTCCTCCCCGCCTGAAATTACCGGCTTGAGTTCGCCATCGTCACGGATGGTTGCCTGGTAGCTGTCGTTGATTTCGAGAGTATCGTAGCGGCCGTCTGTCATCATAGCCAAAAGCTCACTTGCTATGGCTTCAAGCTCGGGTCGGATGCGGTCATTCAGCTCGGCTCTGAGTTTGTCCATAGCCTGGGCGAGAGTCTCAAGATGCAATCGCTCTGAGCGCTTGAGTTTCAAATCCTCCAGCTTGGACTTATACTGCTCCTCTTCACGCTCGATTGCTGTAAGCAGAGCGCCGGCAATGTTCACCTCGCCGCGCTGGCGTTCGAGCTGGAGCGCCGATGCGTTGAGCGCGGCTGCTGCCTCTTCAAAATCGCGCAGCAGCTTATCACGATCATCAGGCGAGAAAGAAAGATCTGCAAGCACTTTCTCGGACGCTGCGATCTCGCTTGTCCTGGCTGTAAGCCCTGCTTCGAGTTCCGACATTTCAGTGCGAACAACCGGTAGACGTTCCAAAGCAGATTTCAGGGCTATGGCGCAGTCATGGACAGGTCGGAGTTCGTCGCCTGCCTTGCGGAGTTCGGCATACCTGGTTTGATCAAAACCGCCTGGAATCGACTCGATTTGATTGCGCATGGACTCATGCTCAGCCATACGTGACTTTATCTGCTCATTGAGCTTCTTTTTCTCCGCTACAAGCGCATCCGCAGCCGATTTCTCACTTCTGAGCTGCTCGATCTGGGCTGTGACACCGGCGCGCTCCGCTTCCATCTTTTCGATCTGCGCCGATTCGGATTCACGCGCTTGAGCCAGGCTCTGTATTCGCTCAATCCGGTCGGTGATATCTTTTATCTGCGCATCGAAGTTTGCAAGGACTGTGGGCAGCTCGTCTCCGAGAGGACGTTCGCAAGTCGGACAAGCGCCCTCGGCTCCAGCTTCAGCTATTTGTGCGCGCTTGGCTTCGATCTCAATTTGTCTCGACTGGAGATTATCAATTTGAGCCTTGTCCGTATGCTCCTGAGCTATCTTACTCTCTCTCGCTGTGCGCAACATCTCTTCAGCCTTGGCGAGCGCTTGCTCACCGGCTGCTAATTCCGCTGATGCTCGCAACTGCTGTTCATCCGACTTGGATAGTTCGTTGTCACGCGACTGCAGACGCTTGATATCCTGCTCAATCGCTGCAATCTGACCAGCTAGGCGCTGGCGATCGCCCTCGTGCTTCTGAAGTTCCGAGAGCTTTCGATACTCAGTCTTGGCATGCTCATACTCATCGAGCTTTGGCGCAAGAGTATCGAGTTCCTTTTGCTTAGACTCCAGATCGACAAGCTCGGCTTTGATCTGAGCCAGACGAGTCTCCGAACGCTTGACATCCGCGCGATCGAACTCCAGCCTGTGGGATATCTCATCAAACCGCTTTGACTTCTGATCAGACGCCTCTTTGAGAGGCTTGAGCTTGTCCACGATATCGGTAGAGGTCTTCTGGACCTTTTCAGCCTCAGATAAAGACGATTTGGCTCCGGCAAGCCTGGCATGGGCCTCTTTCTTGCGCTCTTTGAGTTCTTCAGGGTCGGCAAGGCCCTTTTCCAGACCCTCGATCTCGCGGTTCAGACCCTTGCGGTCCTCATTGGCCTTGTCACGCGCCTTGGTGACCCGGTCATAGCCCAACATCTTACCTATTGAGGCTGCACGAGCGCGGCCATCCATCGCCGCCATGAACTCCAGAGCCTTCTGACCCGTAAAAAAGCTCGTGAAAAACGCCCGGTAGTCCATGCCAAGGAGCTTTGTGATCGACTCGGAGACTTCCGTCATACCGGAGCGCAGAGGGCGGCCATCAACTTCCAAGACAGCCGAACCGGAACGACCGTGACCGTCAAGCGTGCGGGTCACTTTATATACCGATCCGCCGAGATCGAATGTGAGTGTAACGTTGACTTTCGCCCCACCCTCGCTGGCCTTGGTGCGGATCGTGTCATTGGTTCCGCGGACGGCAGGCGCGCCATACAGCGCCCAAGCGAGAGCCTCAAGCACGGTGGATTTGCCCGAGCCATTGGGGCCGATAATGCCGGTCACGCCATCGGTGAAGGTGATCGCCGAATCGGCGTGCTGTCTGAAATTTTTGAGTTCAAGGCTTATTAGTTTCATAGATATAAGTTACGGGTTATGCGAGTTTTGGGTTATGAGTTCTGTGAGCGTAAAGTGTGCCGGATAAGCGCTTAATTATATGAACCCGCAACTCATAACTCACAGCACACAACTCTTCTTATGACTCACAACTGATTAAATAATCTCGACCAAGATTGGTGAAGCGCTCGCGGTCGACACCTGCGGGCACATCATATACTTTTGCGAACTCGTCCCACTTCTCTTCCAGAGGTTTCGCTGCGCCCGACTCCGAGCCCGAAGTAAGTGTCCGGCCATCCCGGCTCGGAGGACGAAGTTGAAGCTCGAAGTGAAGTGCCTCCGACCTGACCTGCCTTATAAGGGAGAAATCAAGGTCGGCCTGCACCGACCTGTGCAAGTTTTCGACTACAAGTCTGACAATCTTATTCTCGTGGCCGCCATCGATACTCTCAATCCGGCGCTGGATCATTGTATTAAGATCGCCAGCTACAACACCTGCTGCATCTATCGGGCGAAGGTCGATTACCTCGCGGGTATCTATCTTATGGAAATCGACCAGCTTATGCTCGTCGAGATCATACTCGATCAGGCCCTTGGGCTGTTTGGTCTCGCTCCAGATATTAGTGCTGGTGTATTCGGTGGAACCGGCGTAATATGCGTTCGGCGCAAGTTCCTCGAATACGTGGTAGTGGCCGAACGCGACATAGTCCCATGCATCCGATATCACCTGATCACGCCTGATCTCAAAAAGATCGTAGGCATGGCGGATAACGCCCTCAAGAGTGCCGTGGACCATCAGCACATTATACTTGCTGGACGGGTCCGGCTCTATCTTGAGCGAATTAAGATGCGGCAGAGCGCGGTGACATAGACAGAATACAGACATGTCTAAGTTGTCGAGCTTAACCTGAACATATTCCGAGTGAGCGACATACACATCTGGCACATTTGCAAACAAATCAAGAATGCAGCCGGTGTCTGCTGAGCGTGGCGAATCGTGGTTGCCGCCGATTATCACGACAGGCGCGGCTGTCTTGTTCCTAAGTGCGGCGAACTCGCGGAAAGTCTGCTGGATAGTGAGGTTACTTGGCCGGACGACGTGAAACATGTCCCCTGCGATAAGTATCACATCCGGGTCTATCTCAACCGCCTTGGCGAGAGCCTGCCGAAATGCCTGAAACACATCCGCTTCACGACGGTTCAAACCCTGGCTGGTTATTCTATTGTATGCGCGGTAGCCCAGATGGGGGTCCGCTATGTGTGCTATTTTCATGATTGGTCAAAAAGTTGGGATTCGACGCCTGCAGCGTCGGCTTCGGCCGCTTCGCAACCGAAGAAACAAACCGGCGTCACCCACCGTGTTTAGCAACAGCATTCAATCTGTCAGATAATCGAGAATAATTGTTGAAATATGGCAACAACCATAGCTTTCTATTTCCCGCAAGACTAATGGTCGCACCACTAGTGCGACGAACATCCAGGTTCAATATGTCGGTTTCACGAACTGTCAGCCGTTGTCCCAACAAGAATTTGAATGAAATAAAGCAGTCCATAAAGTCTACGCGCATAGGTGCTACCCGAATATGTATAAATGACACGGTGAATGCAATTAAAAAAACCACAGCCGACGCAATCCATACAGAATCATTGTGAAAGACTACTATGGCTAGAGATGCTATAACAATCCCTCCTAATGATTGAAACCCCAAGACACATTGATGGATACGTGGGATGATAAATGATTCTTCCTCACTGTCTATCGCATGGTTTGTCAAATTCTGCTCCGATGCGCGATTAAGTACTTTGAGCAGATATACGTAAGAACTGATATTTGGATCTATATAATACTCCGCATTTTGTCCATCCATACTTACTGTTACTTTAGTCCAATTTCCCATAAACAGATCAAATGATCTTCTGACGTTCGTTTCAACATATAATATATTTCGTATATCAAATTCTGCATACAACCACAATCGGTAAAGTGATATTCGTCCATCTTGCACACGAATCCTTGTCGGTGTGTGCCGGGATAGCAGTTCAAGCCCTGCCAATGCCGCACAAAACATAGTAAGTAACGCCAGTGCTGTCACCCATGAACTCGGATCATATACTCTAAAATTTGCAGAGGCAATTTTCCAATATATTATCGCAGCCATTATGTACGTAGGCCACAGGTATATCAGCTTATATTGCATTGAATAGACAAACCATTGTGCTTCTACTTGTGCCAAATTTATCCCTCTGGATTATCAGAAAACACAAAGCATGATTCCGAACCGCTGAGGCACTGAAAGAACGGAAACGCTGAAAAGCAGATTCCTCACATCCGTTCGGAATGACTGGAATTGAGACGCTATTCAAATAATCAATACAAAATATCAATTACTAAATCAGTTGCGCCCTCAGCCTGAAACAACGAAAGAATCACTGTATCTTGTCATTTCCGCGAAAGCGGAAATCCAGGCACTTAAGCTATATTATAGCGCAGCTATCTGGATTCCCGATCAGGTCGGGAATGACATGGTTGAACACTCAGCGTTATTCTCATACCTCAAGAACCGGCATTTTGATTGCTTTAGCGCACAGCAGATTCCTCGTCGTTCCTCCTCGGAATGACTGTAATTGAGACACTATTCAAATAATCAATACAAACTATCAATTACTAAATCAGTTGCGCCCTCACCCTTGCCATCTCCCCCAGGAGAGGGAATTACACTATCCAGCATCCTTGCAAACATCAGGCAAATAATAAATATCAGATACTCATTACTCAATCCTGAAAGGGGTCGTTCGGGTCGGGATCGAGAACCGGGATAAAGCTCGGTTTGGCATCGGGTGTCATCTGGACACCTGCTTTCTTTCGCACACAGTTTCTGAAATGGCTGACCGGGTCATCCGGCTTGCGCTGAAGAGTGATGTTCATCGCTCGCACTATCTCAGACGGATCAGCCGCAGATGAGACTATATCGCTGACATCGTTCCGGCTTACGCCGCCGTCCAGACGGTTCAGATTCCGCCATACGGCCTCCTCCAGAGGCAGGTCGTTTGCCGGAGGGAACATCTTGATGCCGTCCGGCCCGCGGAGTATATTGGGCCTCGGGAACTTCACAAATATCGGCTGGTTAAAGTGCGGATGGCGGACCATCAACTGACCCTTAGAGAGCGTGGCCAGTTTCTCTTTCGTGGCGGAGGTCAGGACCTGATAGCCGGGTGTGGCAAGTTCGTCCATGTCCATGCGCCCATAGATGCACGTCGCGGAGTTGCCGACTATGCGCTTGTGCACCTGGCTGCGGAACTGCTGCGCCGAGAAGAGCACCAGCCCCAGATAACGCCCGCGCTCGGATATATCGAGCAGGGTCTGTTTGAGGTAGGTCTCCTGGCCGTCGGACGGAGCGTATTTATTGAGCTCGTCCACCACTACTATCACGTGCTTCACACCCAAATCGCCCTTTTCAAGATGCTGCCTGAGCTGGCTCACGATCCTGGTAAATACCAGGTCCTGCGCCTGCGGGTCGACATTGGCGACATCAACTACGTAGACCGCACGATCCTCGAAATCGCCCCACGGCAGGTCGGACCTGAACTCGTCCGGGCTCACCAGACCCTGGTAGCGGGTGCTGAGGTTAGACAGGCGATTGTAGACCTTGCGGATGGTCGCATAGTGATGGGTCTTCCACTCGGAACGGTTGCTCTGCTCCATCTCTTTTAAGACCATATCGAACCAGTGGTTCATGTCCTGGAAGTTGCGCACGGTGATCTGCTGGCCGTTGACCTCCGCGGTCTCATTGACGACGCGGTCCTTGATATATGAGATCAGGGCATCGGCCTTTGCGTCCACATCATCACGGTTTAGCACGACCTCGGTGAACTCCAGTATATCCGTCAGACCCCACGAGAGGGGCGTGACGTCACCGACCAGGTCGGCATTTGTGCGCAGAGTGTTGAGGTTCACCCTGTCCGACTTGAACGGAGCAAAATACTTCACGTTCTTAAACGGCTCGCACGGCATACCGAGCAGCTTATACATATCGGCGTCGCGGTCATCTATCGTGTCTATACCGTGCTCCTTATACTTCTCATAATATGGGCTGGTTTCATCGACCTTGCCGGGAAAGTCAAGGAAGAGCATGTCGGGGCCCTTGACGTTGAAGCATACAACCGCTATGCCATCGTCGTCATAATCCTTGAAGTGCTCGAAAATGCTCAGCAGGATAAACTCGATTGAGCTTGTCTTGGTGGCAAGGCCGGAGACGCCCGTAATATTGAGATGCGCCGCCTCAGGGCCGAGCAGGAACTCGGAGTCCAGGTAAACAGGCGAGAGCAGATCGCCGTTTTGATACAGGCCAATTGGGATGCCGGTCTTTTCCCAGAAACCGTCCATGCGAAGGGCATTGCGGACAACCAGATCATCGGCCAGAAACACAGGCGCGACAGGCACAGGCTGCAGCGGCTCCTCAGGCTCGACACGCAGCACGGCAGCCGTATAACACCTCACCTCATGACGAAGTGTGGGAGCCTCGGAACCGGGGTCGCCCTCGGAGCCGATATAGTCGTGCATGGCTGAGTTGAGATCGGTGAACCCGAACCCCTCTACTACTACGCCGTAGACCTCCAGGTCGCCCTTTTTAACCACGACCAGCGTGCCTATGCCGACCTTGCAATCACCCTCGGCTGCCCAGAAGCTGAAGCTGTAGGCTGTGCTGGGTTTTGCCTCGGTGGCTACCACTCGACCGACTTGTATAAGGTTATCCTGCTCCATTTTGCTCTCCATTAATTTGCAAGGCTGATCATAAGTGAATCAAGAGAAGTGTGGCTCGGGGCGACGCTCTTCATGTATAGCTCGCAGTCGTGGATCGGGTAGATCAATCTATCCCACCTGGCGTCCGGCATGCTCAATGGGCTTCTCTCAGCCAGGAGCCAGCGCGATATCTCATCCGCCATCTCCAGTGTTCGCTCACATTTAGCCGCTTCGACACGCACCAGGCCGAAATAGACGTCGCGTCCGTCATTGGGGCGAAGACGCAGATACCAACTGTATACGTCCGGCCGGTTGCGGCCTTTAGGTATGAATACACCGCTGCGCTCGCCCGTTTTGAGGCTCAAAATCTTTTGCTGGTCTTCCCACAAGAAATACTGAGTCTGGTGGCTCTTGATCAGGCCGACTATATTTGGCGAGTCGTATCTGTGATAGTCGCCGCTCAGGGAGCCGTCCACCAGAAGCCAGTCGTCCCTGCCATTAAAGTCAGAGAGCCACGTCGATGTGATTCTGCTCTCAAGATCGGATCGGACTACGCCTATCTTGTTCTTTGCGCGCTCCACCAGCATCAGCGGGTGCTCTTCAGGCGATTTGCCGCGCTCGCCCGTATCTACTATATCAAACCCGGCATCGGCAAGCTTCATCGGCGCGCCTGGAAAATCATAAGGGAAATAGAGAGACTCCCTGCGGATAAAATCGTGTTTGCGCATGCGTTTATCCTCACCGCGCACGCGTATCGTCGCGGCTACATATCCATACATCACAGGAAGCTGTGAGCCAAAGTATATGGGTCCTCGCGGGCGCTGCATGCCGTCCATGAAGTATGCCAGTTTGCCCGGCTGCGCATCGCCCACCCGAACTGCATCTATGCATCTGCCCTCCAGGTCGGCTTCGGCCTGACGAGGCTCGGCTGCGGCCAGAATCATGGGC
Organism: Armatimonadota bacterium; assembly: GCA_039679645.1. Classification (NCBI taxonomy): domain Bacteria; kingdom Bacillati; phylum Armatimonadota; species Armatimonadota bacterium. The sequence continues at coordinate 23,229 of JBDKUO010000032.1, read as the reverse complement.
ATCTCATCGAGGTCGTTGCGAGCCAAAACAACGTGCACATCGCGCTCGGCTTGAGCGTGGACATATGAGGATAAATTTCTGAGAAGTTCGCTCATGTCACCTTCTATGGAGTTCGAACATACGTTAGGTTAATCTACCATTTGACGAGCTTCATGTCAATACGCTCTGCCGTCATAAGTCCGCATATCGGTGTCTAGAGCTTATCCGCCGAGAGTTATATCCTGCGACTCATACCAATGAAGCGCGTCAAAAAACTGCCGGGTATTATAGTCCGGCCAAAGTTCATCAACCACATATATGTCTGAATAGACAGACTGCACCGGCAAAAAGCCGCTCAGCCTGCGCCTTCCTCCCCACCTGACCAGAAGATCGATCCTCGAAACATCGGCTGATGCTATGGACTCTTTGAACTCTTTTCGCTGATCACCAGCATTATGGCGAAGAGCGTAATTCAGATCCCAGTGCCAGTCGTAGTTGACTAGAAAGTTTACTTTTATAAGCCCCCTGCCCAACTTCTGCCTGACTCTGTATTTTTTAAGCTCAGGCGGAAACTTAGGTGACTCGTCATTGCCGACCACCAGCAACTCGGCATCCATCCTTGCCAACTGTTTAACGGCGCTGACGCACGCATTGCTAAAAGCCTCAGTCTGTTCGGCAGGACGATGGGTGTTATCATTGGTAAAACCGTATACCGATATCTCTTCGATTCCAAGAGCGATACACGTTCGGTAAAGCTCAAAACCAGGTTTGATGCCGGCCGCATATCCGGCATATTTGGCTAGTCCCCTACGCTGCGCCCAGCGGCGGTTGCCATCCGGAATAAAGCCAACATGTCTGGGGATGCGCTTGAACGCGGGCAATTTCATAATCTACACCTCAAAAAAGCTGACGGATCTATTTCTCCGTCACAAGCTCCCATATTCTAGGCAGCGCAACACCCGCAGGCTCCGGTATCCAGAAGTGGGCGTAGTGTGTAAGCGCGCCTTGTGTGGGGTTAACTTCAACTATCTTTGCGCCATGGCTCAAGGCACGCTCAGCGAAGCCGTATCCGCCTGAGACCTCGCCGGATGTGCCGACGATCATCATCAGATCGCATGTACTCGAAGCCATGATAGATGCCGCCATCGGCTCCTGAGGCACATACTCGCCAAACCACACGATATCAGGTCTGCACAAGCCCCCACAATCAGAGCACATCGGCAGGCTGTCATTATTATCAAACTCATCAGAGAAATCATAATCCGCTACGGGGTGCCTGCGCCCGCAGTCTATGCATCTAACCTTGGAGACATCACCATGGATTTTCACAATCTTTCGACTGCCCGCGCGCTCATGCAAATCATCTACATTCTGTGTGCAGACCAGGAACTCGGGATAATAGCTTTCCATCCGGGCAATAGTAACGTGAGCAGGATTGGGCTGGGCAGCGGCTATCTGCTTCTGGCGGCGGCGATACAGGTTCCAAACCATCACCGGGTTCTGCAGAAAACCGTCGAGTGTGGCGAAGGTCATGGGGTCGTATTTTGTCCACTCGCCGTCGAGGTCTCTGAACGTGGGAAGACCAGACTCTTTACTTACCCCCGCGCCTGTAAAGACAAAAACATGCTTAGAATTCTTTAAGAGGTCTATCAGTTGATCTTGTGACTGCTTATCCGGCATCTGTCGCCTCCACAGTCAATTATACAACCACAGCATGTAAAATTGGAACATATAAAGCAGTTTGGCACTCTTAATTATGAGAGGTGGTTGTCAATGATTGCACACAATGATTTGGCCCGGTGTCACAGACTAGCTTGCTGCTTGGTGGTCATCCTAACATGCCTTATTGCCGGCAGCGCGAGTGGAGCGCATAAAGATGGCGAGATAATCGTCAGATATAAGTCCGGCATGCAATCCCAGCTTGCATCGGGCACAAAAATCGCCGGTGCATCAATTGAGCGCACTGTCAGCCAGATCAGGCTTCAGAGGGTCAAGCTGCCAAAGAATGTAACAATCGATGACGCAATCGCGCAGTATAAGAAGAACCCGGCTGTCGAGTATGCCGGTCCAAATCATATCATACATATCTGCATGGAACCCGATGACGAGTACTATCTCGATCCATGGTTATACTGGTACTGGCAGTGGGGACTCTACTCGGACATATATCCCAATGCCGGTATACAAGCGCCGGATGCATGGGATGTCACAACCGGGAGTTCAAGTGTAATCATAGCGATGGTAGATACAGGAGTGTATACCGACCATGAAGACCTGGCGAGCAAGATAGTGGCTGGGCACAACTTTGTCACCGGCGCACCCAACCCGAACGATGCAAATGACGATAATGGCCATGGCACATTTACGGCCGGGATCGCCGCCGCACAGACCAATAACAATATTGGGATAGCCGGTGTGAGCTGGGGAGCCAAGGTCATGCCGATCAAGGTGATGGATGCCGACGGATATGGTCTGGAGTCCGACGCAGCCGAAGGGATCATTTGGGCAGCCGACCATGGCGCAAAGATTATAAGCATGAGCCTTGGCGGATATGATGATGTCCCTGCGGAAAAGGCGGCTATTGAGTATGCCTACAACAAAGACTGTGTGCTCGTCGGTGCGAGCGGCAATGACGGATTGGACACATCATTTTATCCCGCATCATATGATCAGGTAATTGCCGTTGGCGCTTCTAATGAGAACAGTCAGCGCTGCAGCGAAAATGACTGGGGCGCCGGCGGGAGCAACTACGGAGAATATCTTGATGTTATGGCTCCCGGCAACGAGATTATGAGCACCTGGTGGGATGCCGGAGGCAGCACATATAACATATCATCGGGCACATCCGCCGCCGCTCCTTTCGTATCTGGGATCGCCGCGCTCATCTGGAGCCAATATCCGAACTGGAGCAATGGAGAGGTCGTCGAGCAGATCAAACTGAGCTGCCGTGACATCGGCTCCATCGGATGGGACCAATATACAGGCTGGGGGCTGGTCAACGCCTATCATGCGCTTGTAGACCCCCCTATAGCATCCAACAAGATCGGTGATCTGGCTGCTAAGCCCAGTGGAACATTGGTAAAGGTGGATAACGCCGTAATAACCAGTGGCAGCACCCAACTTTCGGACAGAATGTATATCGAACAGGACAACCGCGCATCTGCAATTATGCTTCCTTTTACCACGATCCCGGCAGGATACTCAGAGGGGAATATTGTACGTGTAATAGGCACGCTCATGACCCAAAATGGTGAGAGAACAATTCAGGGAGCATCACTATCGAAAACCGGATCTCGCACACCTCTCAAACCTTTCCTTATGCAGACGAAGGCTGTCGGTGGAGGCAGGTTGGGGCTGAAACCTGGGGTGAGCAATGGAGTTGGACTAAATAATATCTCGCTGCTTATCAGCATCTGCGGGAAGGTTACAGCGACCGGCTGGACATATTTCTATGTTGATGATGGGTCACACCTAGAAGACGGCTCAGGATTTGCAGGGCTCAAGGTTATATGCGGAAGCCTCACAAAACCGACCAAAAACAGCCATGTTCGTGTAACCGGGATATCCAGCATCGAAAAGCCTGACGGCCTCGAAGTATACGTGCCGGTTGTAAGAGTAAGAGAACAGAACGACATCGAGCCCATACCATGACGCCAGGGTTATGCACACGACAGATTACTACGTCACTATAATATCAATATAAATATTATAGCCCCCCTTGACAACGCCCGATTGCTAGGCTATACTCCGAATAAATAAGTCCAATCGATGATTTAAGCGCGAGAATATCACAGCACACAGTCCGCTGCAGGCCTATAATAATAAAGGCGTGAGCGAGACGGAAGGAGAACAAGATGCGCAATAAGACTATCCGGCTGTACGCCGTAATAGCAGTATTTGCTCTGTTGGGAGCGCTAGGAATAGCGGCCAGCGCAGACCCGCCTTCGTGGTCCAGCTTTGACCCCGCCGAATTTGATGAAGTCTACCTAACGCCAGTACCTGCAACAGACCAGTTGACCTACTCATTATCAATGGGCGCGCATCCTACCATAACATTATCCGGTAATACCTATGCAGTGAACTGGATACAGGCGTATTTCCTTGTAAGCCAGGATCAAGACACACCGATTGATGCTGCCAATGCAGTTGGAGTCAATGACTGGACATGGGAGTACAAAGACACTCCAGGGGCTATTGCGGGCTGGCATGGCACGGATCCAGACAGAATTCATCCGGGTGAAGACATAACACTCGCTTATAAAACACTTAACATAAACAACAACAAAGTGCTCTCGGGGATGCATATAGGCTACCAGAAAACATCTACATTTGAGGATAGCGGATGGTACAAAACCACTCTCGCTGCATATGTCCCAGAGCCGTCGTCTATGATTGCGATATGTGTGGGATTGACGTCACTGATACCTGCCGTCTTGCGGAGAAGGCATATATCTTAAGCAATAACTTCAAGGCTATCTGAAATCTCAAGATTCTTTTTTCGGGCGCGATTAGATATCGCGCCCGAACTTCGAGGGAGCACCATATCAATAATACTCAATACAAAATACTAAATATCAAATCAGAAGAGTCCTGGTATGTTCAGGCCTCCGGTAAGTGCCTCAAGGCGTGACTGCTTCATCTCCACACTCTTTTCGAGAGCTTCGCGGACTGCACTGACGACCAGGTCCTGCAGCATCTCCACATCATCAGGGTCAACGACTTGCGGGTCAATCTTGATTTCAAGAATCTCCTGCTTGCCGTTCGCCACGGCTGTTACCATGCCGCCGCCAGAGGTTGCCTCGATGCGCTCGTTGCCAAGCTCTTCCTCAATGCGCGCAGTCTCCTCGGCCATCTTCTGTACCTGCTTCATCATATTGCCCATTCCGGGTATATTAGGCAGGCCGCCAAATCCTTTTGCCATTACTTTTCCTCCCAAGGGTCATTATCGATCTCTACGGGTGTGCCGTCAAAGATCGTGAGTACATCGTTTATGAGCGGGTGCTGGGTCGGCTCGCTGTGCTCATGGGAAGCGTCACTATTATATCCACTGTGACTATCCGGCTCGCTCTCAACGATAGTCGTCCTGACTTTGAGCTTTGCGCCCATCACGTCCCACAGGCCTCTTTCGACCCACTCCGAACCGCGATCAACGCCTTCGCGGTGGAAGTCCCACTTCTTTGTAAAACCGAGTGTGAGCACGTGGCCGGTAAGCTCTACCGGATGTCCCTGATGCGCAAGAGCCGATATATTCGGCTGCTTCAAAATCTTTTGAATATGCTTGAGAACCTTGCTCCAGTCGCGCTGAATATCACTCAGACTGACGCTCACGCCGCCGTTTCCGGACTCATCAACTGTCTCCTGAGCAGTGGCGCTTGCCACAGGCTCTGCTGCAGGCTTTGGAGCTTTGCGACCCGCGGGCTTTTCAGGAGCAGGAGCTGGGGCAGACGGCTTAGTCTGTTTAATCGGCTCTGGCGCGGATGTATCTACCGACACAGGCTGTGGTTCCGGTCGACTGATAGTCTGAACGGGCTGAACGACAGGTGCGACAGGAGCTTCTTTCGGCCTTATCATAGCCCTAAGCAGAGCCATCTCCAGACCCAGACGGTGCTGCTCGTTCCACTTCAAATCCTTTTCGGATGCGCTGAAAACGTCTATGATCCGAACCAGACGGTCCTGAGTGAAGCTCTCGGCCTGGTTGCGCCATCGCTTGTTATCCTTGTGCCGCGTGTCGGCTCCGACCTTTAGCGCAAGCACATCTCGAAAATGGTTCGCTGAGTCTTTCAGGAGTTCACGAACGTCCTTGCCCTGGCGCAATAGATTGTCCGAAATCGCAAATGCGGCTGCCGTATCAGTCGATGCAAGGACCTCGCCCATCTCAAGCAGCACATCCTCTTCAACAGCGCCGAGGACCGTATATACGTCCTTTGCGGTGATCGTGCCCTCGGTATACGCCATCACCTGTTCGAGCAGGCTAAGAGAATCGCGATAAGAACCGTTTGCCGCACGAGCGATGAGATCGATTGCATCTTCATCAATCGATGCGCCCTCATTTTCAGTAACATACTTCAGCCTGCCGCCGATCTCATCGGCTGACCCGCGCCTGAAATCGAACTGCTGACAGCGGGAGCGTATAGTAATGGGAATCTTCTGGGCCTCAGTGGTAGCGAGTATGAAGACTGCGTGAGGAGGCGGCTCTTCGAGAGTTTTCAGGAATGCGTCCTTTGCCGTTGCGGAGAGCTGGTGGGCTTCGTCTATAATGTAGACCTTATAGCGAAACTGCATCGGGGCGTATTTCACGCCGTCGCGCAGGGCATCGACATCGTCCACGCCGCGGTTTGACGCAGCGTCCATCTCGATCACGTCAACGGCGCTGCCCTCTGTAATTGCAAGACATGCATCGCACTTGTTGCATGGCTCGGGTGTGGGACCGTCGGATGATTGGCAGTTAAGAGCTTTGGCGATCAATCGGGCGACAGTGGTCTTGCCTGTGCCCCTCGATCCGCAGAAGAGGTAACCCTGCCCTATCCGGCCTGCCTTGATGGCGTTCCTGATCGTCCGCACGACATGATCCTGACCGATGACATCGTCGAACGTCTGGGACCGGTATTTTCGATAGAGGGAAATATAGGCCATGACAAGTCCAAAAGTTATAAAGTCGAAAAGTCAAAAAGTCAAAATCAGCGCCTAAAGCACTATGCAGCCCCAACATTCAAACTTTTTGACTTTCAAACTTTCAAACTGAATAGCGACCGTGCACCTGCCTCTGATAAGACCGCCCAAGCGCTGCCCGTGCAGTTAGCTCCAGCCGGATCACCATACGGCACATGCGCGAACGTGTTTACCGCTGCTTCCTTCCGGACCTGACGGGGTTCACACGCCGGGCATTGCGTAGGGCCCGACTATCAACACCACTTACCAAGGTGCAACTCAAACGGATCAGACCGCGGACAGGAATTCAACCCCTTTAGAGCGGATTACGGGTTACAGGGCACCGCTAGCTCCCCGTCTAGCACGGTCACAACTTGGCGGAGAGGGTGGGATTCGAACCCACGGTGCCCGGAGGCACAACGGTTTTCGAGACCGTCGCTTTCGACCACTCAGCCACCTCTCCGCGATATCTAAAAGACCAAAAACGGAAGCCGGACACTGCCCACTTGGGCGCTCGCCGCACTTCCGATAAAATGTATATAAAAACTGAATAGCCGCCGACGGCAGACTATCCATCCATAACCAAACTCTGTTTCCGATCGAAACATGTGGGCAACCCCTACTAGGGGTGGTGGCCGATGAGGGAATCGAACCCCCAACGCCCGCCTTAGGACGGCGGCGCTCTATCCATTGAGCTAATCGGCCATGATATGGTGCGCTCGAAGGGATTCGAACCCCCGACCTAATGGTCCGCAACCATTCGCTCTATCCCCTGAGCTACGAGCGCACGACACAAACCGTCTGCCGAAGCTAATTAGCCTAGCCGACCAAAAAAGTATACCATTGGATGGCGAGACTGTCAATAAAAATGCGAAAATGGAGAGAACAGGTTTGCTATTCGGGGCATTTGCAGTGAGGTATGCAGGCTTTCAGTAAAGTGCCCATCTTCGGGGCATTCGCCCGCGAAGTATAAGGGATTGTTGCATATATAAAATTGTCTCTCCGGCGCTGCCGCATGCGCCGGAGAGACAGGAGGCAAAGTCAACTGCTATTTGGATGGTTTGTAAGCTTTCAAAAGAATGCCCCTCAACTCATCCACCAGCGGATAGCGCGGGTTCGCGCCAGTACACTGGTCGTCAAAGGCTTTCAAGGCTACTTTGTCCAGCGCTTTCATATAAACGTCCTCCGGTATTCCGGCCTCCGCAAAGCTTGCGGGGATATTGAGCTTAGAGCGCAGGTCCTCAACGGCCTTCGCCAAACTCTCCACACCCTGCTGCGGAGTATCGGCAGGCAGGCCCAGAGCTTTCGCTATCTCCTGATATTTGACGTCTGCCACCGGGTGCTCATACTTCGGGTAAGCCGTGAACTTGGACGGCAGCGAACCGTTGTATCTGACCACATGCGGCAGCAGAATTGCATTCGCCCGGCCATGCGGCACATGAAACTCTCCGCCTATCTTATGCGCCAGGCTGTGATTGACGCCCAGAAAAGCGTTTGTAAACGCCATACCGGCCATACAGCTTGCGTTGTGCATCTTTTCGCGCGCATCTTCGTTACCCGGTTGTTCATACGCAACCGGCAGATACTTAAACACCATCTTCGCCGCCTGAATAGCAAGGGCATCGGTGTAATCGCTCGCCATAACCGATACGCATGCCTCAAGCGCATGGGAGAGCACGTCCATCCCCGTGTCTGCCGTGACTGACTTCGGGACCGTATAAGTCAGTTCCGGGTCCAATATTGCAATGTCCGGCGTCAGCTCATAGTCGGCCAGAGGGTACTTCGTGCCCGTCGATTTGTCTGTGATTACGGCAAAGGACGTTACCTCAGAACCCGTGCCGGATGTCGTCGGGACTGCGACAAACAGCGCCTTTCTGCCTAGCTCAGGGAAGCGCATAGAGCGCTTGCGAATGTCCATAAACCTCAGCGCCATATCCTGGAACTTAGCCTCCGGGCACTCATAGAAGAGCCACATTCCCTTTGCCGCGTCAATTGCCGAACCGCCACCGAACGCCACGATCAAGTCAGGATTAAACCGGCTCATCATCTCGACGCCGCGGTAGATCGTATCGGTGGTCGGGTCAGGCTCAACATCACCGAATATCTCGATCTCCATACCGGCCTTGCGTAGATAATCCTCGGCCTTTTTGACCATGCCCAGCTTGACCATCGTCGGGTCGGCGACAATTACCGCGCGCTTTCTGTCGATTTTGCTCAGATATTCAAGGCAGCCCTTCTCAAAATAGACCTTGGGCGGCACTTTGAACCATTTCATGTTCACTCTTCGCCTGCTAACTCGTTTGATATTGAGCAGGTTGCTGACGCCGACATTGTCGGATGTCGAGTTGCCTCCGTAAGCGCCGCAGCCCAGAGTCAGCGACGGAGCCAGCCTGTTGTATATATCGCCGATAGCACCAAAGCTGGTCGGCACGTTCTCGAGTATCCGGCTGGTCTTGATTCGCATGCTATACTCGCGTATTATGTCGGCATTCTTGGAGTGAATAGCCGCCGAGTGACCAAGACCGCCGAAGTGCACAAGCCTGTCGCAGATATCTATGGCCTCACGAGTGCTCTTTGCCACATAAAAGCCGAGTATAGGCGAAAGCTTTTCACGGCTCAAGGGTGTGTTTGGCCCGACATCGTTCAATGGCGCAATCAGGAGCTTCGTTGCTGCCGGGACATTTATGCCGGAGAGCTTGGCAATCTTCACAGCGCTCTGGCCGACCACAGCCGGGGACATGGAGTGCCGCTTTTCGTCCACGGCAACCGCACCGACTTTTTTGGTCTCTTCAGGATTGAGCACATATGCGCCCTGCTCTGCGAATCGCTTCATTGCCGCATCGGCAATCTCTTCATCGACCACTACAGACTGCTCGGATGCGCAGATGGTGCCGTTGTCGAACGTCTTGGATATTATCACGTCATTGACGGCTCGAAATATGTCGGCGGTCTTTTCTATATAAACCGGCACGTTGCCCGGTCCCACGCCCAGCGCAGGCTTGCCGGAGCTGTAGGCCGCTTTGACCATGCCGCTGCCGCCGGTGGCAAGGATAGTGGCAATGCCGTCATGTTTTATAAGTGCGTTAGTCATATCGAGTGAAGGCTCGTCAATCCACTGAATGCAGTCTTCCGGCGCGCCCGCCTCGATCGCTGCGTCGCGAACCACTCTTGCGGCTTCGGAACTACATTCCTGCGCCTTGGGGTGAAACGCGAAAATAATTGGGTTACGCGTCTTCATGGCAATTATCGATTTAAATATGGTTGTAGATGTGGGGTTTGTAACGGGTGTTATTGCCGCAATAACACCGACCGGGTCCGCAATTGTGATAATGCCCTCTTTGTCGTCCTCATCTATGATGCCTACCGTCTTGCGATCCCTTATATTATTGTAGATGTATTCGGTCGAGAACTGATTTTTGATAACTTTGTCCTCAAAAACGCCCATGCCGGTCTCGTCAACGGCCATTCGCGCCAGTTGGAGCCTTGCCGCCTCACCGGCAAGCGTCATAGCCTTGACTATGGCGTCCACCTGTTCCTGATTGTAATCGGCAAATTGGCGCAGCGCGCTGTTTGCTCGGGAAACCAGCTTGTCGATTTGCGTGCACGGCTCGATCCGTGCATTTTCGACTTCACCTGCGCGGTCCTTTTGTGGTTGCATTTCTTTTATTGTTGGAGCAATTACAGTAGCCATTTTAACCCCCCTAAGCATTCACGGTGTGCGAAAACCAATCGCACGCCACATATCGATAATTAGTTATCAATATAATGATAGGCACACGCTGCCAGTTTGTCAAGAGCACTCGTTAGAATATTCGCAATTAATTTTCAAATCGCAACCTCTGCGCTGAATCTGTGCCCCTGAGCCTGTAACTAATACCCTGCTTTTAAGCCGAATAAACCGCCTGCAGGTTGGTATTTCAGATATATCGTTACTATTGTAACTATTCAATTGACAACCACATTAGAACATGGTATTAATAGATAAATAATTACCGATTACTCAGGGCGCAATCGGTTTATTGAGGTGCCGATATGAAACGTATCGAGATTGTTGTGTGCATGGGCAGTTCCTGCTTCTCGCGGGGCAATAGCAAGAACCTCGCCGCCATTCAGGAGTATCTCAAAGATAACGGCGTCGAGGGGAGTGTCAGGCTGGCAGGCAGCCGGTGCGAAGGTGAATGCATGCATGGCCCAAATATCCGCATTAACGGTGAACTCATAACCGGTGTCGAACCCGACAACATCAAAGACATCCTGGACGCTGCTCTTTCAAGAGGTGATCACGATGATGCAAAATAAAGTCTACAAACCCGTATACTCCGAAGGCGCAAGGTGCCAGGACTGCTACAAATGCGTGCGCGAGTGCCCCGTCAAGGCGATACGGGTCACAAACAACCAGGCCAGTATAGTGCCGGAACTCTGCATCGTGTGCGGCCACTGTGTAAGTGTATGCCCTTCCGGGGCGAAGAAGGTAAGAGACGACCTGCCTGATGTGAAGCAAGTTATAAGCAATGGCAGCAGGGTTTTTGTCTCATTGGCGCCGTCATTTGTCAGTGAATTCAATGGTGTTGGCCCCGCAAAGCTGATACACACGCTCAAGATGCTCGGCTTTTCGGGTGTCAGTGAGACTGCTCTCGGCGCGCAGCAGGTGTCGGCTCAGGCAGCATCGGATATTGAGAGAAATGCTGACAAGAACAATCTCTATATTTCATCGGCATGCCCGGTGGTGGTGGAATATATATCCAAATATCTGCCGGAGCGCGCCGCGTCGATCACGCACATTCTCTCGCCGCTGCTGGCGCACTGCAAACTGATCAAAGACAATTTCGGGGAAGACACATCGGTCGTATTTATCGGCCCATGCATCGCAAAGAAGCTGGATGCTCACTATCATCCCGAGCTTCTGAGCGCTGCGATCACATTTGAAGACCTGCGGGCATGGCTTGCTGACGAAAAGATTTCGCTCGATGACATTCAACCCGACGACAGCGATATATTTATACCCAAAAAGGCGGCAGAGGGGGCGATCTACCCGGTCGAAGGCGGCATGCTCGAAGCTACAAGACTCAATTGTGTGGGTACAAAAGCACAGTTTCAGAGCATATCCGGCATAGAGAATATAGACAAGGCGCTGCGAAGTATCGACCCTGCCAATATCTCTCACAGCGTCTTTTTAGAACTGCTCGCTTGTGAAGGAGGATGTGTCAATGGTCCTAAGGCGCAGGAACGCTCAGAGATCGAGTCTCGTCTCAACATCCTCGACTATACGGATTTCTCGCCGGACGCATATCCCAGAAGACCAGCTATCGGCCTTGCTGATGATCTGCACACTCCCCCGATAAGCCGAACAGACTATACCCAGCAGGAGATAGAAAGCACGCTTCATAAGATCGGCAAGCAGAGCATTGAAGACGAGCTTAACTGCGGAGGCTGCGGATATCACTCGTGTCGTGAGCTAGCTTGGGCGATACTGGCCGGAAACGCCGAGCCGAACATGTGCGTTTCATATATGCGCGAGCTGGCGCAAAAGAAGGCCAACGCAATACTGCACACTCTGCCTTATGCCACGGTGATCGTTGACGAGAAGCTAAGCATTATAGAATGCAACAGCGAGTTCGTGAAACTCGGAGGCAGCGACCTGGAATTAGTCAGTGAGGCGGTGCCGGGGCTTGTCGGAGCAGCATTGAGTTCGATACTGCCGTTTTCGGAGCTATTTGCTGATGTTCTGGAAAGCGGCGAGGACATCATCCGAAAATATATTCGCTTTGGCGACACGGTGCTCAGCGTCACTATATTTACTGTCGAGCGTCATCGAGTGGTAGGCGCGATCATGATAAACGTCACCAGCACCGAGCTGCGCAGAGAGCAGATAGTGGAAAAGGCGCAGCAGGTGATCCAAAATATGCTGACCAATGTTCAGGACATAGCGTTTCGCCTGGGCAAAAGCTCCGCTGAGTCTGAGCTGATATTAAACTCCATCGTCGACGGGTTCTCCGTGGCTCGCTACGACAAAGACGAGGAGATGGAAAAATGAACGTAGGCTCATTCATAGAAGTGGACTACTGCCAGCTGCGAAAGTCCGGCCAGAATGCCGCCGGAGATGTGTTTCTATCAAGAAAGACTGATGGCGGCAACAGGGTTGTATCGGTGCTGGTGGACGGCCTTGGCTCCGGTGTGGAGGCATGCGTGCTTGCGTCTCTGACTGCGCAGATGGCGCTTGAATACGTGACCGGCAACATTGAAACACGCAGAGCTGCTGAGATAGTGATGGACGCACTGCCCATATGCCCGGAGCGAAAGATCAGCTATTCGGCATTCACGATCGTCGACACTAATATCCTCGGCGAAACACGCATCATAGAGCACGGCAACCCGCGCTTTTTACTCATTAGAAACAGCAAAGATGTGCAGGTCGCGCAGTCGATTGTCTCCAATGATCGCTGGAACGGCCGCAGCCTGACATACTCGGAGTTTACCGCGACCATGGGCGACCGAATAGTCTTCTTCTCCGACGGGATCAGCCAGTCGGGTATGGGCACATACGAATACCCTCTCGGCTGGGGCATGGAAGGCGTCAAAAGTCAGATACTCGATCTTGTGAGCAGGAACAATGACATATCCGCGCGAAGTCTAAGCCATATCATCACCGACCAGGCCCTCCAGAATGATAATAGAAACCCTGGAGATGATATCACTTGTGGAGTTATCTATTTGCGTCACCCGAGGCGATTGCTGATTGTCACAGGGCCGCCGTACGATAAAGAAAGTGATGCCGAGTGTGCTCATATGATCGACACATACGATGGGCGGACAGTCGTCTGTGGCGGCACTACAGCGAATATAGTGGCTAGAGAGCTTAACAGGCCCGTCACGATGGACCTGACGGATATCGATCCTGAGATACCTACTACTTCGATCATGGACGGCGTCGATCTGGTGACCGAGGGCTGCCTGACACTCGGCAAGACCGCACAGATACTGGAGTCGGATCAGAACCCCGCGTACGAAAACGGCGCAACACGGCTGGTGGATATGCTGCTGCAAAGCGATATAATAGAGTTTGTTGTGGGCACTCGCATAAACGAAGCTCACCAGAACCCCCACCTGCCTGTGGAACTGGATATACGGCGCAATGTCGTAAAGAAGATTGTGGGCCTGCTCAGGGAGAAGTATCTCAAGGAGGTCCGAATCGACTATGTATAGGGACAGCTTAGATGGATAAAATCAAAGTCAAAATCTGCGCGGGCACTACATGTTATCTCATGGGCGGAATGTATCTCCAGTCGCTTGAGGACCATCTGGAACCCGATATTAAATGCTTAGTAGAAATAGAAGGTATGCGCTGCCTGGGTTTGTGCAAAGGTGAGAATTACGGAAAAGCCCCGTTTGTGATGATAAACGAAGAAGTTGTCAGCGAAGCCAGCCTGCCGGTCGTGATCGAACGGATAAACCTGCTTGCAAGGGGCGAAGGCGGATAGCATTATGCAATATGACAACAACACAACTCGCATTCGGCGGCTGCTGCTGGTGCGCCTGGCACAGCTTGCCTTTGAAAATAAGCTTGTTGAGAATATAGACAGAATCCCCATCGAGGTGCGGCCCAAAGGAAGCCCGCACGACCGCTGCTGCGTCCATAAAGAGCGGGCAGTGATCAAATATCGCCTCATGGCATCGCTGGGTTTCAAGGTCGAGGATGAAGCGGACGAGTTAATGACACTCGGGCAGTATGCGCAGCTTGCTCTGTCTCGCGAGAAGGTGACTCAGAGTGATCTGACAGTAATTGATGAAGCGTGCAGCGCGTGCGTGCGCACAAACTACTTCGTCACCAACGCTTGCAGAGGCTGCTTCGCCAGACCGTGCGCGGTCAACTGCCCCAAGAAGTGTATCTCATTTGTCGAAGGTCAGGCCAGGATCGATTCCGAGAAGTGCGTCAACTGTGGAAAATGCATGAAAGTGTGCCCGTATCATGCAGTTGTATATGTCCCGATCCCATGTGAGGAGGAATGTCCTGTCGGAGCTATCTCAAAAGGCGAGGATGGCGTGGAGATCATCGACGAGGCGAAGTGCATCTTGTGCGGAAAGTGCATGGCTGCCTGCCCGTTCGGCGCGATTATGAGCCTCTCGCAAATTGTGGATATCATCAAAAACCTGCTCTCACCCCGAAAAACGGTTGCGCTGATAGCTCCGGCGCTGGCCGGTCAGTTCGATGCGTCACTGGAACAGGTTGTCGGGGCGCTAAAGCAGCTCGGGTTCGATCATGTGGTGGAGGTAGCACTCGGGGCAGATATTGTCGCCCGGCGGGAGTCTATCGAGCTGGCTGAAAGGCTTGGTGAGGGTGATCCGTTCATGGCAACGTCATGCTGCCCGGCATACATATATGCAGTTCAAAAACATGTGCCGGAACTTCGGCCATTTGTCTCCAAAACCTGCACCCCTATGCACTGCGCCGCAGAGATAGCAGCGCAGCAGTATCCTGACGCGCTCAGGGTGTTTATAAGCCCCTGCGCAGCCAAGATAAAAGAAGCAGTCGATGATCCGCTGGTCGACTACACTCTCACGTTCGAAGAACTGGGATCACTGCTGGTCGCCAAGGGAATAGACGTTGCGGACGCCGAACCACAGCCTGCAGATTTACCGGCACATGCCAGCGGCAGAGGGTTTCCTGTGAGCGGCGGGGTCGCCGAGGCTATAAAAGATATGACCGACGACGAATCGGTGTTGCATGACGAGATTAAACCAGAACTCATTGACGGCATATCCAAGCAGTCTCTGAAGACGATGAAGAACTATGCCCTCCACGGCGGCGACTTTAATGTGCTGGAAGTGATGTGTTGCGAGGGCGGATGTGTGGCCGGTCCGTGCGTTATCGGTAATCCCAAGACAGCAACTAAGAGAGTGCAGCAGCTAAGAAGTGAATCTAAAATAAAGATACCGGATAAAATCTGTCCCGGCGAGCGCGATTTGAATGGATAAAAAACAAAAAGTGGAAAGCGATCGCTCGCTTTCCACTTTCCACATTTATGTGTTATTGATTTTTACTCCAGGTCTTCTCCATCTGTATCTGTGCGGCACCTGTCTATGAGCATGTTAACATCGGCAAAACCAAGACAAATACAGGTGTCGGCTGCGCCATAGTAAATCTTGAGTTTGCCGCCGTCCTCCAATATTGCTCCGCATGAGAACACAACATTGCCCACATCACCTACACGCTCATAATACTCGCGTGGAGTCAGAATAGGGACAGCGCTTCGGCAGAGAACCTTAGCGGGGTTCTCTAGATCGAGCAAGGCCGCGCCCATTCTGTATATGGGGCCGGCGCTGGTATTCTTTACGCCGTGATATATATCGAGCCAACCCTGCTCAGTCTCAATGGGAGGGGCGCATGCGCCGATACGGTCCGAATCCCAGAAACCGCCGCGTGTGGTCATGACAACCTCGGAGTCGCCCCAATGCAGAAGGTCGTCCGAATAAGAGAGCCATATATTGCCGATCCCGCCGCCATATGGCCTGTCGAGCCGGACATATCGTCCCTTGATCTTGCGCGGAAACAGGCAGCCGTCCTTATTTTCCGGCTCTGAGATCAGCCCGAGCCTTTCAAAGTTCTTAAAATCACTCGTCTTGCACAGAGCAAGGCGCGCGCCGTATCTGGAGTAGGCGGTATACATAATGTAATACTCGCCCTCCAGATATGTGATGCGGGGGTCTTCGATACCCCGCCGCTCATACGAACGGAACGGCTCCACTTTGGACGGCTCAAGCGCAGGTTGAGGGTCCACGCTGAAATGATATCCGTCTTCACTCCTTGCAAGCGCGAATACAGACCGACCCGCAAGGTCTTCAATTCTCAGAAGCAGTATATATTCGTCCCCAAACTTGGTTGCAGCGGCGTTGAAGACCGTATTGCAAGCAAAGGGAACATGTTCGAGCGTAATGATCGGATTTTTATACCACCGCTCGACAACATCTCTGCCCAGCCTCATTGGCATATATGATGCCTCCATGCAAATTCATACTCCTCGTATAATCATTCTTGTTCGGGCACTATCTGTTGCAGGAGTTGCCCGAACGCTTGGCTCCTGTCAAAATAGTTAAGAGCTATCAGGGAACGGCTGGTTCTCCTTGCGGCTTTGACCGTTCGCTTTAGACTGCTACCCCTGGTCTTTTGTTACTTCTTACACCCGAGATGAACGGCCGGTCCATTGCCCGCGCAGCAGGCGGGGTGTGTCGATGAGACCCGAATCCCAAGCCGGGACGCCAGTTCTGATCCGCGAGGCTGTTGATGCAAAAGATGACAGGAGCCCAGATAGCTACTTTCTTTAAGGCGGTGCCTGATGTCTACCCTTTATGTTGGCCTGGACCTTTCGCTCAAGAACGTCGCGGTGGCTTTCAAACTCGATGATACGACGGAACCGGTCAAACGGTTCAGCTTTCCTCACAATCCTCTCGGTGTTGATTTACTCATTGAGAGAATTAACGGAGTCGTCTCCAAGCTCAAAATAGATAAGATCGAAATTGGGATGGAGGCCACCGGAAATCTCTGGACGGCTCTTGTCGAAACACTGCGATCACATCCCGGACTTGCCGGTCTCGACGCCAATGTTCATAATCTCAATGCCCGGCAGGTCGCGAAGTTCAAGAAGATATATCCAGATATTCCGAAGACGGACCCTCTTGACGCTCTCATGATCGCCGAGTTTCTTCGTTTCAGAAAGCCTCCAAAGCCCCTGCTAATTGATGAGAAATATCTCGCTTTGCAAAAGCTCACCAGACATCGGTTTCAACTTGCACAATCAGTTACTTCCGAAAAGAACCGCTTCCTTACGAACCTGTTTCTCAAGTTTTCGGCGTTTCGACAAGAGAAACCGTTCTCGGACCCGTTTGGCGCGACTTCGAGCGCGCTGCTTATGGAGTTCCTCACAGTCGATGAAATTGCCGAAGCCTCAATTGAAGACCTTGCCGCGTTCCTAATCGAGAAGAGCAAAAACTCCTTTGCCGACCCCGAACAAGTCGCCAACGCGGTAAGAAATGCCGCGAGGAACTCATACCGACTCAACAAATGCCTTTCCAACCCGGTGAATCTTGTGCTTGCAATGACGCTGGAGAACATAAGGTTCTTTGAGCGCCAGATCGACGCCGTCGACAAAGCAATTGCGAAAGAGCTCGCTGCATTCAATAGCTATGCGACTATTCTCCTTTCGGTCCCCGGCCTGGGCCCCGTCTTTACAGCCGGAATCATTGCCGAAATCCAAGACGTCAGACGCTTTGACTCAGACTCCGCCCTTGCAAAGTTTGCGTCCATCGTCTGGAAAAAGAACCAGTCCGGCGAGTTCGACTCGGATGACACTCCTATGAGCCGTGCCGGAAACAAGTATCTCCGCTATTATCTGGTCGAGGCGGCAAACTCTCTGAGAACACATAACGACGAGTTTGCCCGATTCTACAAGACCAAATATCGCGAGTCGACCACCCACCACCACAAGAGAGCGTGTGTCTTATGTGCTCGCAAGCTTGTAAGGCTCATCTTCAATCTGCTGCATAAAGGTGTGCTCTACAAGACTCCCGACCAAAGAAAGGAGGACCGCGCCGAAAATCCGTCACCCAAAGACATGACCCAGGGTGAACTCGTGCGACATATCACCAGGCGTCGGCAAGCCAAAAGAGCGTTCCGAGTCCACAGGGATTAAATAGCACCGTCTTAGATTGTCAAAGAACACGTCTCTCGACACCCATCTGGAAGGCGAACACTTTGGCACGCCCACCAGCACTACAAAAACTACTCCAAATTAGGGCTTGACTTTACACCCCGAGTCTATACAACCCATTATATCGGGAACAATCCAACACCGGTAGAGGGTAAGACGATAATTTTATACTACAACCGGCAAAAAGAATTGCGCTTATCCTGGTGCTTAATTGCGAAGGACAAAGCATCATTCCCATATAATACATATAATATATAGACAGGACACGGAGAAATCAACCGAGTTGAGACTCTGTTCCGCAAAAGGTGCCCGGCACACAAGGCGACGATGCCCGATATACAAAGACGGTTTTCGGGTCATCGAATCTTTGAGAGGTAAACATGAAAAACTTCAAAACCGGCCGCGGCACTCTAATTCGTCTGCTTGTAATCGCAATAGTCGTATTATGTCTGACAAGCTGCATCGCTCACGCGTCGAGCGGCCATGGAGACGATGCAAGTCTTGAACTGCCTCGCGTGCTCCTTGCGCTGATCGTGATCTTAGTTGCCGCAAAAATCGGCGGCGATGTCATGGTCCGCATTGGCCAGCCGGCCGTCCTGGGCGAACTCATCTTCGGTATTATTGTAGGCAATCTCTACCTTATCGGTTTCCACAGTGTCGAGTTCATAAAAACCGACATGAGCGTTGAGATACTATCAGAAATTGGTGTGATGCTGCTTCTGTTTCAAGTGGGATTGGAATCCGACCTCAACAAGATGATGAAAGTCGGCGCATCATCACTGGTAGTGGCAACCCTCGGAGTCATTGCGCCTTTCTTTCTGGGATGGGGCGTAGCATCATTCTTTCTGCCGCTGGAAAGCGTTTATGCGCATATCTTCATAGGAGCCACACTCTGCGCAACCAGCGTCGGGATCACAGCCAGAGTGCTTAGAGACCTCGGACGCGTCCAGACACCTGAGGCTCGTATCATTCTTGGAGCCGCGGTTATTGACGATGTTCAGGGACTTGTAATACTGGCGGTCATAAGCGGGATCATAACTGCAGCAGCCACAGGCGCAAAAATGTCCAGCATCTCCATTTTGTGGATAGTGCTGAAAGCTATGCTGTTCCTCTTTGGCGCGCTCTTTATCGGAGCAAAACTTGCCCCACGCGTTTTCAATATTGCTTCGCGATTCAAAGCTGAAGGGCTGCTGCTGGCAACTGCGCTCGGAATCTGTTTCGGTTTCGCATACCTTGCCGCTCAGATAGACCTGGCTCCGATAGTCGGAGCTTTCGCTGCCGGTCTCATCATGGACGAAATCCACTGGCGGGACTTTACCGAGCGCGGTGAGCATTCTGTAGATGAGCTAATTGCGCCCATCGCCGGGTTCCTGGTGCCGATATTCTTCGTCAGGATGGGAGCCAACGTTGACCTGCGCACATTCGCAAATCCGGAAGTGCTTGTCTTTGCCGGGGTGCTTACGCTTGCTGCGATACTCGGCAAACAGGTCTGCGGACTGGGCGTCTTGCAAAAGGGGCTCGATAGGGTCTCGATAGGAATCGGGATGATTCCTCGAGGCGAAGTCGGTCTCATATTCGCATCGATAGGCAGCAAGCTGGTGCTGGATGGAATGCGAGTGGTCAATCATGCAACCTATTCGGCGGTTGTCATAATGGTTGTGCTTACGACAATGATAACCCCGCCGGTCCTAAAATGGAGCATTGAAAGAAGATCAAGAAGCCAACGTGCAGCAGACGAGTCCGCCTCCATGAATAAATAAGGGCGATTGTGGGAATCAAGAAGTGACCCACTCAACCCTTGGAGGAGACGGATCATGAATGATCAAGACATAAAGTCACGCGCAAAAGCGTTGATCGACTCGGCGGTTAATGCTGTTTTCATGACGATCGACAGCGAAGGATTTCCACACCCCAGGACTATGTGGACTGCGGGTGTGGATGATGATTTCACGATCTATTTCATCACGGGCCGCAGTCTTCTGAAGATCAAACAAATTGAGGCAAACCCGGAAGTCACCGCTTTCTGGACAAAGACCGAAGGCAATGTGATCGGGTGGAGCTATGCCCTTATAAAAGGCCATGCAAGTGTTTCTGACGACCAGGCTCTGAGAGACCGGTTCTGGAGCGATATGCTCAAAGAATACTTTCCCGGCGGGAAAACGGACCCGGAATATGTCGTGATCGTCGTAAAGCCCAAAGAACTCATGCTGATGGACTCGCACAAGTACCCGCTGGACCGCATTACATTTTAGATTTAGTATTTTGGATTGATTATTTGGATTTCGCGCATTTGTTCTGATACAATAACCTCGATATATACTGAGCGATTATGAGTCTGGGCTCTATGCTCTCCACTCTCAGCTCTCAGCTATTTTCGGAGGAAAAATGCGCGACTACATCGTCACCGTGATGGCGCGGGACCGAATCGGGATCGTTCGTGACGTAAGCTCGGCAATTACCGGCATCGACGGCAACATCACCTACCTAAGCCAGACAGTTGTGCGCGGCTACTTCACTCTCATCATCTCAGCACAAATGCCCGATGAACGGACGCAATCGGAGATAAGGCGGGCTATAGAGCGTAACGGCGGAGTCGGCGAGTTTGCAGTCAACGTGAGGCCATATGTCGAGCCTGTTGTATGCGATACGGGCCCTGCTGAACATTTCACGCTCAGCATGCAGGGCAGAGACCACAAGGGTATTATCACTCGCACAACCGGCTATCTCGCCGACAGAAATGTGAACGTAGACGACTTCTACTGCTATGTGCACGAAGGTATTCTCCTCATGCTGGCGCAGGTTTCCGTACCTGCAGGTATCGATATTGAAGATTTACAGGCCGGATTAGAAAACGTAGGTGAGGAGTTTGGAATCGTTGCTCATCTCCAGCATGAGAACATATTCCAGGCCACATTGAACGTTCGGCCAGTAATGGATTTGCAGAGGCAGGAAGTATGATCGGACTTGATGAAACCCTTCAAATTATAGAAATGCTGCAGAGCGAGAAGCTGGACGTGCGCGCAGTCAACATGGGCATAGACCTCTTCGATTGCGCCGACCGTAATATAGACACCGCCTGTAAACTTATACGCAAAAAAATTGTAACCCATGCGAAGCCTCTGATCCCGGCATGCCGGACGATTTCTGCTCGCTACGGTATTCCTATAGTAAACAAACGCGTCGCGATAAGCCCCATCGCAGACGTAATGGCCGGGCACGGCAAGGATGAACTCCTGCAGGTGGCTCATACACTCGATAAGGCCGCTGAAGAAGCCGGAATCGATATAATTGGCGGATACTCTGCAATGGTCCAGAAAGGCATGACCATATCCGACAAGGCTTTGATCGAAAGCCTGCCGGATGCGCTTTCTCAGACCACTCGACTCTGCGCATCGGTCAATGCCGCATCGACTAAGGCCGGAATCAACGTAAACGCTGTACTCCTGCTGGGTCACATCATAAAAGAAATAGCCCAAAAGACAGCCGAAGCTGATGGTTTCGGATGCTGCAAGCTCAGTGTCTTTGCAAACATGCCCGAGGACAATCCGTTCATGGCGGGAGCATATAAGGGGATCGGCGAGCCTGAGACCGTGATCAATATCGGCGTCAGCGGACCGGGAGTGGTAAAGCGAGCGATAGAAAGACTCCGGCAGTCAAACCCGGACTGTGATCTGGGCTGCATTGCCGAAGAGATAAAGAGCACTGCTTTCAGGGTGACTCGATGCGGTGAGCTAATTGGCCGCGAGGTGGCGAAGGCTGTGGGCGCAGAGTTTGGGATTGTGGACCTATCGCTTGCCCCGACACCTGACGTAGGTGACAGCGTGGGCGAAATTTTCCAGGCTATGGGAATACCTAAAGTCGGCGGGCCGGGAACGACCGCTGCACTAGCAATGCTTAACGACGCAGTAAAGAAGGGCGGCGCGTTTGCGTCGTCATCAGTTGGAGGTCTGTCCGGCGCGTTTATACCCGTCGCCGAGGACTCAGCTCTCGCGAAAGCTGCCGAAGACGGCCACTTGACTATCGAAAAACTGGAAGCGATGACAAGTGTGTGCTCGGTAGGGTTGGATATGGTCGTACTGCCGGGCGACACATCCGCCGAGACTATCGCAGCTCTGACTATGGACGAATTGGCGATTGGCGTCATCAACAGAAAGACCACTTCATGCAGGCTCATACCCGTCCCCGGCAAGAAGGCAGGAGACAGAGCCGTGTTCGGAGGGCTGTTTGGCGGATCACCGATTATGCGCATACCCAATGACACTTCAGATTCGTTCGTAAAAATGGCCGGAAGGATTCCAGCGCCGCTGACGAGTTTAAATAATTAATGGAAATGCCCAGCGAATAAATTCACGGCCACAAAAACACAAAGTGTCCCTTCGGACACTAAGACGCCAGTCGGCGAAGGCCGACTACGCATAGGTGTTGCCGCGGTTTCAACCGCAGGGTATCCTTCGCGTTTCTACCCCCAGCCCCCAAGGGTATTACAATGCCGTAATGCCGCTGCAGGAGGAAATAGGATGGAAGAGAAAATCGGCAAGGTAACGCACTACTATGACAAGATCGGCGTGGCTGCCATAGCTGTCGAGCATGGAAAACTGCACAAAGGCGACAGGCTGCACTTTGTCGGACATACGACAGACGCTGAGGTTGTTGTCGGCTCTATTGAGCTTGAACATCAACCTATTGATGAAGCGGACGAAGGGCAGAACGTGGGGGTAAAAGTGGACGAGCACGTGCGCGAACACGACGACGTCTATAAGACATATATCTGAAGGGTGCATGTCAGATTTACGGAATCACGCTGCAATTTTGGCAGCCTCTAATATATTGCCAGTTCTTTTATTAAGCACTGCAGAGCGCAAATGTGCGATTGTCTCGATTCCGTGCCTCTTCCAGCGCA
>JBDKUO010000031.1 GCA_039679645.1 Armatimonadota bacterium | reverse complement strand
CGCTGGAAGAGGCACGGAATCGAGACAATCGCACATTTGCGCTCTGCAGTGCTTAATAAAAGAACTGGCAATATATTAGAGGCTGCCAAAATTGCAGCGTGATTCCGTAAATCTGACATGCACCCATGCTCGGCAGATGGTTTGACCCATGCTCACAATTCCTGATAGAATCTCATCGTGGTTGACAAAAGACGCTCCAGAAAACTCGAATATTCTGATATAGACCTATCGCGCTGGAAAGAATATGAAGATATTCTCACCGACTCGCTGTGGATAATGGGTTCCAGGCAAAACACCAACGGCCATGTCTTCGACTATCACGGCAATTTCATTCCCCAGATAGCTAATCAGGCTTTCAGGCGATATACCCGCGAGGGCGATATTGTGGTTGACTGGTTCCTCGGTTCAGGCACTTCGGCCATAGAAGCAGTGAATTTAAATCGAAGACTGATAGGGGTTGAGCTGAAGTCGGATCTCATCGATCATGTTAAGGGCAAACTGCCTGACCAGGCTCTTGACGATACGATCAGACTCATTCAGGGCGACAGCTCCTCCAGTAAAGCAAAAAAGAGTGTTCAAACGGCACTGCAGGAGATGGGCGCCGAGAAAGCCCAACTGGCAGTGCTGCACCCTCCATACGCCGACATCATTAAATTCAGCGAACTTGATGCGGACCTGTCTAACTGCCCTACGACAGATGCTTTTCTTGCCGGGTTCATGAAAGTCGCTCAAAACGCTTACGATACGCTTGAAGAAGGCCGGTTTGCTGTGCTGGTGATAGGCGATAAATATGGCGCAGGCGAACTCGATCCCCTAGGGTTCAAGTGCATGCAAAAAATGAACGAGGTGGGCTTCCGCACCAAATCGATCATAGTTAAAAACATAGAGGGAAATGAAAAGGGCAAAGGTAAGGATGCCAACCTCTGGCGTTACCGCGCCCTCAGCGGCGGATTTTATATCTTCAAGCACGAATACGTGATGATTTTCTTCAAATAACCCCCAGCCAAGCACACATAATTGTCCAGGTTGTTCTTTGTGTGAACAAAAGTTCAGCCCGTATCGTCTAATATATGGCGGATGGAAGAGACAATCGGCCTTACAATTACCGCTTCGGGAAGTAAAAGAAATGGAATTGTGCAATTTGGACGGTGAGCTTGAGATTCTAATCAACTACGCTGATGAGCCTACCATAGCGCTGCGTGGTGAAGTGGATTTTCGCAACATGGACAGGGTCAGGCAAGCAATTGTGAGCCTTGTTGAGCGTGACAAGTCGTTGATCAATATTGATCTGAGGGGGCTGATCTTTATGGATTCTACAGGCGTATCGGCTCTTATTGATGCAGCAAATTCTCTTGTGCCCAAAGGCTGCAATTTGAGACTTATAGCGGCAGGCGGACAGTTGTCAAAGGTTTTATCGCGCTGCGGCATGTCGGGTCTGTTTCAATATGAACAGGTGAGCGCGCTGCAGCCGTCAATAAGCAGCCCCTCGCGCCCTGAGATCAGAGACGTTGTTGAATTCGAAGTTCCGAGCCAACCTCAGATGCTGTCATATATACGCGCGCGCGCCGGTGATTTCGCGTGTTCCATGCCGTTTGGCGATGAGGACATTGAGGATATCAAACTTGCTATCGGCGAGGCGGCCACCAATGCGATAAGGCATGGAACGTGCCGCGACTGTCATAAGGTCAGAATTCGGTTCGAGCGCGGCAAAGACGAGATGCGAGTGTTTGTCATAGACAGAGGCCGCGGGTTCGATCCCGATTCAGTGTGCCCAACGCCTTTTGGAGATATGTGCGAGGGCGGCAGAGGCATTATGTTTATGAGAGCGCTGATGGATGACGTCACTTTCAGCTCGGAAAACCCGGGCACATGTGTCGAGATGACAAAGAAATTCCAACCCTCGTAGTGACTTGACCAGGTGTGAATATTGCGCCTGGTCAAT
This sequence comes from Armatimonadota bacterium, assembly GCA_039679645.1. NCBI lineage: Bacteria > Bacillati > Armatimonadota > Armatimonadota bacterium. The sequence continues at coordinate 6,863 of JBDKUO010000031.1, read as the reverse complement.
TACTATGTCTTGATATTTGGCCGATCAGGTCATTAAACTGATTCGCGGTCAGGACTTTGCGCAAAGCCTGCTGTTTCTTGAAATTGAGATTCAAGAGGTTCACTTGCTGGCGGTGTATACTGTTTATCAGTTTTTTCGCTGCTGCTATGTCGAGATTATAAGCAGCGTACATCCCGGCCATCTGCTTTGAGTCCCGGCGTATTTTTTTTGTTGTGTTATCCTTTTGTTCAGCTAACTTGCTCAGCGGCAGAGTCTGGTCTGCGCTAAGGTTCATTTCCTGTATAGTTTTGTCCACCAACTTATCCGGATTGCCTTCCCTCAATGGGGGTATTGCACCCGGCCGCCGCCCGCGCATTTTATTGCCTACCCTGCTCCTGAAATCGGCGAACTGACTTGCAGTGAGTATATCCCTGATGCCGGTCTGGTTATCCAGATGGATATGCAGCAGTTTCAACTGAGACCGATCTATCTTTTCGATAGCCGCTTTTGCCTTTTTCTCATTTAGGTCATAGCTGCGATAGGCCTCGAAAAGCTCCCTGCGCGCGCGCATGAGGTTTTGTCGCTCAACCCTGGTCCTTTGTCTGGTCTGCACGGCAAGGTCTTTGAGCTGATCTTTTTGATTCTGACTAATGCCTGCACCACATGCCGCAGAGGCAAGGAACGACATGACTCCTATCGTAAGAACAAGAAAGGGTATTTTATTGTTGATCAACTGCCTAAATGAATACATCGGAACACCTACATATTGTCTATATAATCTATTGTCGCGTCAGTCTGATCGCCCATCGGGTCATCCGACCATTTCACCTGCGCCATTGATGCAGACACAGTGCCTGAGGGCTTATTTTCTGGCGGCTTGAAGGTATATATAGCCGTCAGAAGCAGCATAGCCGCGACTAATGCGGCTGCGGCCACTCGATAGCCGTTTTTCATAAAGCCGCCGAGCCATATGAATACCCTTGCCCGTTTTGGTCTTATATTGGCATGAACCAGCGCCCAGACGTCGTTTTGGGGCTGCTGACAGTCAATAGATGCCAGACATCCCGCGAATGCGACTTCATCTTTCATCAGAGCCGCACACTCGGCGCATTCGCTGATATGCTCCCGGATTTGCTCGCCTTCAGGCTGACTCAGTTTGCCTTGTGCGTAGTCCAGAAGATTGGGTTGTATCTGTTCGCATTTCATTGTTCTCGCCTTGCGCTTCCTCGCTCAAACACAGCTTCTTCAGCCTCTGACGTGCTCTAAATAGCTTGACTTTCAGATTACTCGGCGAAATATCGGTGATCCTCGATATCTCGTCATAATCGCACCCCTGCAAATGGTAAAGTGTTACCAGGAGCCGGTCCTCTTCGGAAAGCAGAGCCATTGCTCTTACTATTCTTTCCTTGTCTTCAGCTTCTATTGCAGACTTTTCAGGGTCTGCAGCGGCGGACTGCATTTGTGTGCCGACCAGAGTTTCGTCGATTATAACATCTTCTACTGAGACTTCCCGGCGCACCTGCCGCGAACGCAGGAAGTCTCTGGCCGTGTTCGACGCTATTTTATAAAGCCAAGTGGTAAACTTCGAGTCACCCTTAAATCCGGCAGCAGCCCGCCACACCTTTACAAAGACTTCTGCAAGAGCCTCCTCTGCATCCTCATGGCTTGAAAGCATACGATAGAGCAGGTTATAGATGGGACGCTCATGCCTGCGCAAAAGCAGACGCAGCGCATCCTGATCCTGTTGCTTGCACATTTCCAGGAGCTCTTCGTTGCTTGCCGAGAAATCATAATCGGTCACAACCCTGCCTATCCTTTCAATAATAGTAGACGCGGAAACTCGGATGCGGTTTCAGTTATTGATACGCAGTGATCGTCACTCGAATGTTCCATATTTTTTGGCTGCCTCATACATCGCCTTCACATTTTCCGCCGGGGTGCATGGGCTTAGATTATTGGCTTCGCGCAGCACAAACCGCCCGCCGCGCATAATGCCCGACTCCAGGATTCGCCTGGATTCCTCATCGACCTCTTCCGGGGTGCCCTGCAGCAATGTGGCGACTGTGGGTCCGGTCTGAATCTGAAAATCCGGACCAAGCAGTTCGCGCGCCTTTGCGTAATCGACCGGGAACCCCGCATCCCACAGCTGCACATTCAGCTCATTCCTGATTATCGGCATCAGGCGTCCGGCGTCACCGCAAAGGTGCATTGCATGAGGGCCCTTACCGGCGAGTTCATTAAGAAGCATTTTGTGATACGGCAGCACAAATTCTTTATAAATGTCAACGGAGAGCAGTTCTATACTGTCGTCCGCAAACCCCCATGATTGCGGTTTCATCTCCAGCCCAAGCGCTTTTCTGAACGCTTTGATCCGCTTGATGGTAGCCTGAGTGATAAATGCAAGCAGTTCATGGAAATAATCAGGGTCCTCATAGATATCCATGCAAAGCTCGGTAGCTCCGCGCAGCGATGCGGCGACAGTCATAGGCCCGTCGGTATAGGCTCCCGCACCAAAGCCCACGTTTATTACGGGAAGACCCTTAAAGATATATTTGCTTCGGTTGGCCTTCATACGCTCATAGAAATCCCAGTTCTTTGCCATAATGCCTGATGTGAACGGGTCGGGAAAGCCCCGGTCAAAGAGCATTCGCTTGTTAGAGCCGCCAAGAATCGGGCTTGTGTCGGGGACCTGTCCGGGCCGATACTCGACCTTTGCGCCAAACCACGCCGCTTCATAAACATTTTGCAGATCGACGTATATATTCCATCCATCTTTCGGCATGCCCATCTCTGCATCCTGAATCATATTATGGCGGATGTAGTCTTGACTGAGCATCTGCACTCTCGCCATAAGATCAGGGTCTTCGGAATACTGCTGAAAAGTAATCCCCTCCTTATTCAAATCAGGATTCAGCAGATATATTCTTGAGTTGATTCCAAGGATGACCGGCACTCTTACCGGCTTTTTTGCATTGAATGCCTGCCAGACGCGCGCAACTTCTTCGTTGTGTTTATCGTAATCCATTTGTTCAATGAAGTAGCTCATAGGCAACAGTGTATCACAGTGTTTGAAGAAGTCAATCCTTGCGAAAAGGCAATACCACCTGATAAGATACTACTGTAATAGTTAGAAATAGCCATCTTAATTAAGAGGAACGATATGAAACTCAAGACCGCTCTCGTCATATTAGCAGCCCTCACCGGCACATCCTGCTTTGCTCAGGGTGAGAAACAGCCAATGGACCTGCCTATCTATCCGGGGTCAGAGACGGCCATGGAAGTCAACATGAGCAACGAGGATATTCTTCCAATGGCCAAGGCAATGCTGCCGATGCTATCAGGTAAGTTTAGCTCTGTGCTGGACAAGATCGACATGAACGACGTCGCCGATATAATCAAAGATGTCAAGCAGATAGAGTTCGTTCAGCTCGATATTGCAGACTCTAAAGTTACCCAAAAGGATATCATCGGGTTCTATACAAAGAACATACCGGGCGGCGAGTGGACCAGAGTTTTTTGGCAGAACGCTCCAAACACGGGTACGGTTGCTGTTTATACGCAGAAGGATATAGAGGGTATTTACGGCTTCAGAACGCGCACGGTTATGGTGGATGACAAATCGGTAAAGCGCGTCGAGGTAGCAAAAGTCACCGGCAAAATCGATTATGTAAAGCTTCTGCTTATGGCCGGCAAGATGGGTTTGGGGAAAACGTAGGGAACAACTACCACAACTGGCCGCCCCATTCCAAATCGATAGTATAACCGTTGCCGCTGGAGTCGGAGTTGCCGATAAGCCATGCAGCATTAAGGTTCCAACCGCTGGGAACGCCTATTACCATGCCAATAGTTGTCCAGTTGCCTGCTCCGGACATATAGTCACTCTGGATGGTGACTAGTCTGCTGAGATATTTTTCTATTCCCAGCATTGCGCGAAACGTGCCCCCCGTTTTGATCGTGCCGAAGTGGACCCGGGCGACACTGAGCGTTTTACAGGCAGCTATAAACGGCATGCTGCCGGTATTCGTAGCAATGTTTTGCATACCGACTGCCACTGCCGGAGTCAGGCGCGATTCATCATAAAGGCGGTATTTGCCGTTTACCAAGGTCGCAGCATTGGCTCCCACTGCCCGGTCCACTCCAAACTCGAAGTGTTCACCTATCCCAAACTCGGTCTCAAACAGACTCTCCTTGGTAGCGCCGTCCATGCGCGGGCGTGTGGCGGTGGTTGAAAATCCCAGGCTGGTTTCGCCGTATGGCAGGGTATCGGCAGTCGGGATGAGGTTTAGTCCGGTCGGTGATGACAATGCTGCGCCTATAGATGCAAATAGAGCAGCAATGCAAAAGTAAAGGCTTACTATTTTACGACGAAGCAACATTGCCTTAATGGATGGTTTCCGACCACAGCCAATGACGCTTGAAGCGTCATAAATATGGTCAACATGCGTTCTGATATCACCATGTTTGTGAGCATACCCCATAATGCCCGCAGGTCACAGTCATGAAACTCTCGTTTTTGTGCGCTTTGAAGCGGGTAAAGATACACATCGTAAATAGACTTTGGAGGTCGCATATGGCATACGCGGCAGCTTCCGTGAAGGAAAGAGTCAATGAAACTGCGCACAGAGCAAGGCAAAAAGCGCACAAGGCGGCGGAGAAGATAATGGATCAGCGGCGAGTGGTCGATTCCGCTATGTCTGTGCCGGAGAGAGTCTCGCCCAGAATTTTCTTCGGGTTGAGCCTGGGATCGATACTTCTCTCACTGGGGCTTTTCACTGCCAGGAGAAAAGAGGACGCAATATTTGTCGGACATTGGGCGCCAACATTTCTTGCCTTGGGGCTGTTTTCGAGACTGGTCAGTTCAAAGGAGAGAAGACGGTAGACTGTGGGTAAAAATATTTTCGATTTTTGAAAACATTATGCAAGCCTGCTGCGTCTATGTAATTGAGAGCGTTATTTCTCTCCTTTCTCTCCCTTTAGCAGCCTTTTCTCAAAGGCTGCTATTTTTTGCTATCAGCTTATGCCGCTTTTTGTTTCTTTGCTTTCATTAAGGACATCGTGCCGTCAATCATTCTGTCGTGCTCTTCGTATACCGGGTCGAGATCGCCTCTCTCTATCATGTGCCGCAGCGCATCGACTACGGTCGGGTCAAGCGTTCTGCCGGCGCTGCGGTTAAGCTCGCCCATAAGTTCTTCCTGAGGCATTCTTTCTCTGTAGGGCCGCCGCGAACGCATAGCATCGAACGAATCGGCAACAACAAGAATTCGCTGAAGCAGAGGTTGCTCCTGCGCGCTGATCCCGCTTGGGTAACCTTTGCCGTCGAGGCGTTCATGATGGTGCTTAATCAGGAAAAGCACGTCCTGTGATAGACCCAGCGGCCGGCAAATCTCTTCACTAACGATCGGGTGACGGCGCATAGTCTCCCATTCTTCGGCGGTAAGCTTTCCCGCCTTGCGCAAGATTGCGTCAGGGACGCCGATCTTTCCGATATCATGCAGGAGCGATGCGTTTTTAAGTGAGTCTACAGCTTCCGACGGGACCTGCAGTTCCTGGGCTATAAGGCATGAGACCTGCATCACACGCTCCGAGTGCCCCCGTGTATATTCGTCTCTGGCTTCCAAGCCGTTTGCAAGGCTCTGAAGGGTGCGCAGAAATTGTTTCTGAAGGTTAGTATATAGTCGCAAATTCACAAGAGCTGCGCTTGCTATCACTGAAAATATACGCAGCATATCCAGCGTATCATCGCCGAAGTCTTCGCCGGATTGACCCCAAACCATCAGCACTCCGAGAACCCGGTGGTTCTCATCCGAGCCGGATGATTGCCAGAGCAGCGGCGCGGCCATGGCGGGACGGTCGTCTCGGTCCACTTCGGATTCTTCCGAAGTCTGCCCGCCGCTTTTGACCAGGAATTCCCGTCCGCTGTTGGTCACCCAGTTGGCATACGAGCGAAGCAGCGCTTCGGGTGGAGCAGCCAGGCTCTTTTCGGGCGAATAAAACGCTTCGGTCTCAAGATGACCCGATTCTTCATTCAGCAGCAGCAGTTCGCCGCCTCCGGCATTAGTCTCGGTGACGGCTGATTCCAGAACATACAGTGCAAGATCATGCACGCTGCGCAGACTGGTCAAACGCGCACCGCAGTCCATAATTGCGTGCAGATACGATCCTCTTTCGGATGCCAGATCATCCTGTGACCTGGTCTTGAAAATAAACGCAGCGACAAGCGCCCCCGCTACCAGCACCCCGCTGCGCATGCCGATTGTCGCCAGAGTCGATGTCATGCTGTCAGAACCGCTGATTGCCAGGAATGTGCCGATCACGTTTGCGACCATTACCCCACCGGTCACAAGCGTCAGCCCGCGCATTCGATTGCCGGCATATCCCGAGCCGACCAGCACGAACCAATACAGCAAATAAGCCATAGCGTCGCTGGGACCGGCAACGGTAATTGTGATGATGGCGATATCAAATCCGCGGCAGGCAAGAGCCAGTCTTTTTCCGTAATGTGCAAAGCGCTCAGGGTCATTGATGCAAAACATCAACGCGGCATTGTACGCAGCGACAAACCCCAGCAGTGCGGCCTGCCGTGGAAGCGGAGCATTGCTGACAGCGGCAAGCCCGAGCAATATTACGGGCCACCGAAGCAGGGCTATAAGATATTCAGCACGTCTTCTCTTATCCATTTTCCAATATATTCATCGGTTTGGACGCTGCTGAGTATTAGCCGCATTATTCAAAAAGAATGTAGAAACACAGACAGGCTCTGAGGCAATTGCGTTATCTGTAACTGATCTCAATTCTGTTGATTCAAAGAAAGTAAAAGCCCCAAGCAGTGAGCGTGGCAAGTATTCAATGTGCGGAAAAAGTAAAAAATCTACCCCAATAAAAGC
>JBDKUO010000030.1 GCA_039679645.1 Armatimonadota bacterium | reverse complement strand
GCTTTTATTGGGGTAGATTTTTTACTTTTTCCGCACATTGAATACTTGCCACGCTCACTGCTTGGGGCTTTTACTTTCTTTGAATCAACAGAATTGAGATCAGTTACAGATAACGCAATTGCCTCAGTAATCGATAGTAACGCGAATATCAGGACGATGAATTGTAAGGTCACAGTGTCAGAGTATGCCTAACTCCATCCGCTGGCTTTCCCAACTAGGGGGCATCTTCCCCTCCAGCATTGTCAGCGACAACCCACATGGCTCCTCGCCCATAAGAATAGCTTCGACAATATCCGGCGCAAGCAGCGTAAGCCTCATCAACCGTGCGGCAAACGAGACATCCAGACCAATCTTTCGTGCAAGGTCTGAGATTGAGGCGAACTTGCCTTCATCCAAGAGTCTTTGCCACCGATATGCCCGGGCCAGGGCAATAACAAGCGCCTCCTGATGAGATTGGCTCATAGGCGCTTCACCGGCAAACGCCTGCAGAAGAATTACCTCCTTCCGACCACAGCGCTTCTTGAGTTTTAGCGGCACGCTGACTGTAATTCCCTTGTCCAAGGTGCTTGATGTCATTTCGCATAAGCCCTTTCATGTAGATTTGTGGTATCATCAAGCTCGCATAGCAGCGAGTGCAGACCATTGTGCCGGATTTGAATGTCCATTCCATCCGTATTTACAACCACACGCTCTATGAGCAGTTGAACGATTCGCGTCTGTTCAAGCGGAAAAAGTTCGTCCCAGACAGGGTCAATACGACGCAGAGATTCGGCGACTTTCCTCTCGGATACAAGGTTTGCCTGGACTGCCTGTATATTGTCGCCGACATCTCGAAGCCTGTGCTGGGTGTGTCAACGTCGGTGAGATTTTGCCCAAAATCGGCGGTTAAATAATGTACAATACCGACGGTTTAGTAGGCTGTTGGTTCGAGTAAAGCATTGTTAACTTGCACTTTCTGTCTCAGGTATTCCTTTCGTTCTTTTAGGCGATAACTTTTGCCTTTGATGTGCACGACACTGCAGTGGTGAAGTACGTAGTCCAGATCGCCTTGGAGTGATCCATCTTGAGCAAAGCCGCCAATACCAGATGACCAAAAGATGGAGTGGCTGTTTTGACTATATTATCTATGTACAAGCGCCTATCGGCCTCTGCTGAATAGGCTTGTTCAAAGTAGAACGCATACTCGTCTGGTGAGTTCTCGCATGGGTATCCGTCTTCAGTTATGAAGTAGGATTGGATACCTGGTGTGATCCGACAGGCATACTGCGTGGTGGTGACTGTCTTAGAGAAGAATGATATCGAGGCGTTCAGTATCAACGTAAGCGATGAGTTACTTTTTGCAACAATCAAAGCAGATCCCAATTTCCGGATACAGGAGACGGCAATTACAGCCGACCCGGACCGGCAAGTATACCAAGACCGTGCCCACGCTGCCGGATAAAGCCAGGAAAATTGTCCTCGGCCTCGTCGACATGGTCCTATACTGCGACATCGAGACGACGGCTGGTCCCGATGGCAAGATGACCGCGCGGCGTGTCAAGCGTACCAAGCCCAGCCTGAACTACGAGGCGGGCGACCGCACCGGCAGGCTCCCCGATGTGATCGATCTCGACTACACCAAGTTCATTGAGGCGTTCAACGCCACAGCAGACACCAAGAAAGCACCCAAGGAGGCAAGGATGCGCCGATGATTGCCGAATGACACAGCATGACGTTCAAAGGACTTCGCGGCCTCGAAGGCACCATCATCGGTTTTGGACTCTGCTGCACTGCGCCTAATTCTGCCATGTGATTGGTTTATTGTCGAGGCCGCATTGAACCAGCTTTACTGCATTTTCCTTTAAGTTATTGCTGTACTTCCATCGTTACAAAGTTAACCTCTATTAGATTCATTATGGCGCTCTAACTTTGTGTCCGCCTTACATAGTATAGCCCGAGGCTAATTGGCTTTTCCATAAAGGACAAATATCGAGCTAATGCAGGCAGTTCTATATGACCTGTCCATAATCAGTCTCGACACAACGAAGGAATAGAATTGCCTTGTGGATAAATCAACACTATGAAAATATGCACTATAGTCGGAGCAAGGCCTCAGTTTATTAAAGTTAGCCCGGTCAGCTTGGCTTTGAAATCCGCAGGACACACGGAATTCCTCATTCATACAGGCCAGCACTATGACCATGGCATGTCGCAGGTGTTCTTTGACGAGCTGGGAATCAAGGCTCCTGACATAAACTTGGGAATAGGCTCAGGCTCACACGCTGAGATGACGGCGAAGATGCTAGTCGGGATTGAAAAGATAGTCTTGGAACAGAAGCCGGATTGGGTGCTGATCTATGGCGATACCAATTCCACTCTTGCAAGTGCACTTGCCGCAGTGAAAGTGCACGTCCCCGTCGCGCATGTGGAGGCCGGCTTGCGTTCATTCAACAGACGAATGCCTGAAGAAATCAACAGGATTGTAGCCGATTCAATCTCAGACGTGCTCTTTGCTCCAACACAGGAAGCCGTCAAAAACTTGCGCAACGAAGGCGTAACGGCAGAACGAATCCATATGGTAGGAGATGTAATGTACGATGCAGTTCTGCTGCATGCGAGCAGAGCGGACCGTGAAAGCCGAATTCTGGAGCAGTTGAAGCTGAGCAAGGGGAAGTTTGTGCTTTCTACGGTGCATCGTGCCGAAAACACTGATGAACTGGACAGGATCCTCGCAATCGTGGACGGATTAAGCAGAATCGCCGAAGATATCCCGGTGGTCCTTCCGCTGCACCCCAGAACACACAAAGCGCTTGAACGCAATGGTCTACTTGGGGTTGCAAAGAGAAGTCTGAGATTGATAGAGCCGGTCGGTTACCTGGACATGGTCAAGCTGGAAAAGAGTGCGGCACTGATAGCCACGGACTCCGGCGGGGTGCAAAAAGAAGCGTTCTTCCACAAGGTTCCGTGCGTTACATTGCGGGATGAGACCGAATGGGTGGAACTTGTTGAGATGGGCTGGAATTGCATTTGCGTTCCGACATCTGCTGATCTTGTCGCGGATACGGTGCGTTCCATGATGGGCACAGTTGGTCGGGACGAGCACCCATATGGCAATGGCGATGCATCTGAAAAGATCGCTGACATTCTCGATAGACCCAGGCAATAATATAACGTCTGAGAGGTAGGGGTATAAGCTATGAGCGACTATTTTGTGCACGAATCAGCATATGTCGATGAATGCGCAAAAATCGGTAAAGGCACGAAAATCTGGCATTTCAGCCATATCATGTCCGGCGCGGAAATCGGCGAGGGCTGCAATCTCGGCCAAAACGTCTGCGTAGCGCCGAACGTCAAGGTTGGCAACAAATGCAAAGTGCAAAACAATGTGTCGATCTATGAGGGGGTAGTACTCGAGGACTTCGTGTTTTGCGGGCCAAGCATGGTCTTTACCAATGTTATTACTCCTCGTGCCGAATATCCCAGAGCGTCGAGCAAACACTATCACAAAACACTAGTTAAGCGTGGCGCAAGCATTGGAGCAAACGCTACCATACGATGTGGCATCACATTGCATGAGTGTGCTTTTGTAGCCGCAGGGGCGGTCGTTACTAAAGACGTTCCCAGCTATGCTCTGGTTGCAGGAGTTCCAGCGAAAATTATAGGTTGGATGAGCGCCTACGGCGACATTATGGATTTCTCAAAAAGCGACACATTCACCGACAGCATCGGGCACACATACAAAAAGATGAGCGACACCGAGGTCATAAAGATAGGCTGAAACAGTTATCATTACTCTTGATTTGTGTGTAACATGCCATAATAATGTAGTACGTCACCAGCGAAGGACCCCGCGTTTACGCATATTATGGCATTGCCGCTTGGACGGGTCTATGTGGTTATTACTCCAAAAGCATAATGCCAAACGTAAAGCAAAGTACGAGCTGTAATCAGTATTTCAAAAATATGGAGGCTCGCCATGCTTATCCGGTAACGAATGCGCAAGAAATTGCGTAAGATAACTTAGTGGCTTTGTTGAGTGTTACGCAAAATCGACTTCATTATCAGACTGAATGTGCTTACTTGAGGTGAGACTTGAAGAAACGACCCAAAGAAACCGCTTTCGCCAAAACCATGCGTGTAGGATTGCCGTGGATTATTGCGGTTCTGGTCATAGCGTTGCTTTATCGTGATCAGTTCAGTTTTTACTGGCAAGATTGGAATCGAAAGTACGGTTATTATTCTCATGGCATGCTGGTTCCTCTGATATCTGCATATATGATTTGGGCTAACAGAAAGCGACTGAGAGTTCATGAAATGTTGCCAACCTGGCTTGGAACGCTCCTGATACTGCCCGCAATCCCACTGTATATTTTCGGAACATGGACTGGCTCTGGCTTTTTGGTCGATGCTTCATTAATGCTGGTTATCTTTGGCTGCGTATGGTCGTTTTGCGGCTCCAAGATTATGCGCATTTTGGCTTTTCCGATCATATACCTCGTATTCATGATGCCGCTGCCAGGAACGGTGCTGGATGAAGCCACTATGCGTATCCAGGGACAATCTACTCATCTGGCAAGCATTATTCTCAATATCAGCGGATATTCTTCGCAAGTGATCGGAGCAAATGAGATACACTCATCCTATCTGCCTGGCCCACTTGTAGTCGGCGTTGCATGCAGCGGTTTCAAACTGCTCATATCATTGATCACGTTTACGGCATTCTTCGTATATATGCTCCAAGCTCCTGCATGGAAAAAGGCTGTGCTTGTAGCGTTCGCAATCCCTTTGAGCGTCTTCATAAACTCCCTAAGGATAGCGATGATCGGATATGCAGGCATATGGGTTGGCACTATGGATGCCATGCATGAGTTTCATGATTACAGCGGGTATTTGGGCCTTATTATGTGTTTCGTGATACTGTTTGGATTTGCAAAACTGATCAAGGCCAGCGAATTCGGCTTTAATGATAAACCGACACAATCCAAAGAAGCTCATTCTGGATCCACGCGGTCTAAAACCGGTATATGCGCCTTACCGACGGCGGCATTGCTGGTCATGTTTGTTTTTGGAATGTTCATTACTCCACTGGAAGTTACGGCGAAAGGCCAGCTCACAAGAAGCAATATATCCAATGGTTTCGAAGAATGGTCATCACAAGATCTGTCTGTTAATAGTCGTGTGGCTAAAGAACTCAACACGGCGGATTTGCTGCAAAGAGTTTTCACGAGTGAGGACGATGGCAGGCAAATCGAGCTTTTCATGGAGGCAGCAAGAGATACAGACGCCTTTCATAATCCGATGATGTGCATTCCGGGCTCCGGAAGCGGGATATCCGACAGGCGAATGATCCGCTTGGATATAAAAAAACCAAGGCCGATGAAAATTAATGCCAGCCTGCTCAAGGTATGTAACGCAAACGGTCAGGAAGGTTACATCATTTACTGGTATATGATAGGAACCAACACGTTCCCCACGACATCGGATATACGCAGTTATATGCGTATTCTTCAGATGAAAGATATATATAGCGCAATAACGATGTTTTCCCGGCGCGATTCATTGCGCCGGGAAATGCAGGAAAGACAAGCTTACTGGTACAGGTTCTATACCGGTTCGTTCGATTCGGAAGAAACCGACATTGCATTTCTCAAGTCATTCATTATCAAACTCATAGGGCGTAATCCGTCATTTGGAGAAAACTAGTTGCAGGCTATTCGCGGGCTCATAGCCTTTATCGCAGGTGTCCGGCGTTTGAATATGACTACAAATGTAAAGCCCATCTTTGCAAATATGAGGACTGCGGCTGCCCCGGGCTGGCGGAAGCTGGTCCGGGCTGCCATAATAGCGATGGGGCTGATAGTGTATATATTGGCTGAGTGTCTGCTGTGTTATGGCATTATCCATTCCGCATTTCTCTTTATTATCACGGCATTGGCTTCACTTTTGTTTGTGTTTCTGGCTTTTGTATGCCCTACACAGATGTTCGTCTTTTGGTTGATTATGTCGCCGATTGCATCGCTGCTTTTCCACCTTGATTTTGGCGCCGACATACCGGCCATAACATTTGACAGGGTCATCATAAACTGCCTTGCACTTGTTATGCTGACTAGGCACCTCAGCGAGCGAAGCAAATCCCCTAAACCTATTGCAGGGGAAATATTTATGTTGGGCTTTGCTTTATATGTGCTGTTGTCGATACCATTCTTCCCACACAAATCATATATAAGCTCGTTCAACAGTTTTCTGGGCCGAATCGGTGATATCGTACTGCTGTATTATGTGGCTAAGGCCTGTATTATCGAGAAGCAACATATTTACTGGGTTATTGGGGGCATTCTAGTAGTTGCCACATATTCGGCCATTCTCGGTGTATTTGACCAGGTGCTTGGTGAGTGGGCCTTGTTTCACCTCATTGGAATCGAGCGTCCAATGATTTGGACTGGCGGTTCCGAAGCAGGGAGATCGTGCGGACCATTTGCAACACCTTATGACTTATCAATATTATTGGCAATTGGGGTATTTCTTGCATTCCACGTCATAAACTGGTCCCGCAACAAATTAACACGTGTTGTCTGCGTGCTGTTGATCCCATTGCTCCTTATCGCCTGGTATTTCACCTATTCACGTTCGACTTATATCAGTTTTCTATTGGGTATTGCGCTGATGCCGTTTTTGGCGTACCGATCAAGAAAGAGATATATTGAAATACTTATCATCGGTGCGCTTTTTTTGGCGATAGCAATGCCTATAATACTGCAGAAAAGCGCAATGCAGAAACGTCTTTTGGATCCGACTAACGCCATGGGAAGACTTATTACAGATGTGGCCTTGTGGAATATGTATAAGTCAAATTTCTGGTTTGGTGCCGGGATGGGACAAGCTTGGGAACAAGTCGGAAAATACGCCGTGCCGGCTTATGGTATCCCAGGATTTGAGGTGTATCAAGGTATAGGCTCGTGGCCGTCCAGAACCAATCTTGTCAAACAGTTTTCGCCACACAACACCCAGATCACATATCTTGCAGAGCATGGAACTATCGGCGGGTTGCTTTTCTTCCTCATGATCATCTTATTTATGGTATTCGTGCTAAAAGCCAGGGGACAAATGCCACATAACGGCATAGTGGGCAGTGAATTGGCAAGTGTTATATTTGTGTCTTATGTCGGAGTTGTGCTGTTCACCTATTGGTTTGGGTTCTATGACGCCACAAAGTTTCCGACTCTGCTTTTGTACACTATGGTTGCCCTCATCGTAAAAGCGAAGCAATTGCAAGATATGGCAGCCAATAAGCCCGAGAACAATATTGACCTGCAGTATTCTTCGCAGAGCAGGGCTGTGGAGGATACGAAGTAGATATGGCTGAAAACGGCACTAGAGTTGCAATGGTCGGGCGCTACCCTCGCACACCAGGTAAACCCGGCGGTGGTCCCGAGACAGTGGCAGAAATTTTGGCAGATGGACTTGCTCGATCCGGACAGATAGAAGTTCATTTCATCACCAGTGTCACTGGGCTGGATCAAAAGAAAATACTCGTCACTGACGCGGGGACGACTGTTCATTACCTGCCATCTTGCGGCAGGTTGGAAACTGTGACAGGTTACTGGGTGGATTGCCGGAGAATCCGTCGTGAACTGCGAACCATACTACCTGACATTGTGCATGTTCATACTACGTTGAATTATGCCAGAGCCGCTCTGGAGCGTGGCTATCCGTCAATACTCGCCATCAGAGGAATTCATCGCCGCGAGACACCGTTTCAAAAGGGACTGTCGAGGCTCCAATTCATGCTAGGCGACCTATATGAAAACGATGCGATTCGGCGGGCAAAGCATCTAGTCTTTCTCAACAGATATACTATGAACACAGTCCACGACCTAGTAGGAGATGCTGAAGTACGTTATATAGATAATCCGGCGGATGACAGTTTCTTTGATATACCAAACAGCGAGGAAGATGGTAGAGTGTTGGTTCTCGGGATGATCCGACGTCTCAAAGGGCAGGAATATGCGATCCGTGCTGTAGCAAAGCTCAGGGCAAGAGGCATCAGAACGAGTTTGTATTGCGTTGGTCCAGTCCAGGATGCAGACTATGACAAAGAAATACGCAATCTGATCCGAAACGAGAATGTTGAGGACTGCGTGTATCTGCCAGGCAATGCCAATAGAGCGCAAGCACAAATGCAGCTTTCCAAGGCGCAAATACTATTGGTGCCATCGATGGTTGAAAACGCACCATTGGTCATATCCGAAGGCATGGCTGCAGGCAAAGCGATAATCGCCACGCCAGCCGGAGGAATTACAGAAATGATTGACAACGGCCGGGATGGTATAATTGTGCCATTTGCCGACAGTGATGCAATGGCCGACTCAATTCAATCACTTTTAAGTGATCCTAAGAAACGTGCATCAATATGTACAGAGGCCAGGCGTACAGCCGAAAAACGTTTTCGATTGAGCGTGTCTGTAGAGAAGACTTTGAATTATTACCGATCCATGCTGCATGTGGCAAACAAGTAAGATTTGAAAAATGATTCAAAGATGCCAATTGATACAGCTTGGAAGAATGCAGTTGAAGCCAAAATCAAACCATATGGAAAACGCAAGTGGGAGGATATTGCTATTGAGTATGGGCGCCAAATAATATCAGACAAGTCAAAGGCTCATGTGCTGGAAGTCGGCTGTGGTGAACGTTCTTTCTTGAGCAGAAGCATCCGCCAGGAACATCCAGACATATGGGTGGTTGGAATCGATATTAATGACTACTGCCTGTGCACAAGGACATTGATGAAGTCAAAGTTGCTTCGATATATGACATTCCGTATCCCGGCGAATCAATGGACTTAGTGATAAGTGCTTGGGTATTGGAACATCTGGATGATCCAGAATCTGCTCTCAGAGAGATATATCGGGTGCTTAAGCCCTGAGGAGCTTTTGTGTTTTGGACGCCAAACAAATGGAATCCTGCAATGATTGTCTCGACTATGACTGGCGAGAAATTCTCCACATTTGTACGCAGGCTGATCTACTGTAGTGAGAGCGAGGACAATGGTCACACTTACTACAAGATCAACACGCGAGGCACCATACACAAAATAGCGGCGCGTGTCAATATGCGTGTTGAATCCATCAACATTGCGAGTGGAGCGTATTTGTATTTTAGGATAAACAAGCCGATTTGGTTGATGGCATGCATAATGAATAAAGTTGCGTTGATTTGGCCCTTACGGCTTTTAGGTTTGACAATTCTTGCTGTGTTACGAAAACCTGAGTTAGAATCAGAAAAAAGCGAATGATGAAATGCGAGACAATCAAAATACTAATGGCTGGATGGTATCCGCTAGATGCAGACAAGCTTTATGGGGGTCCGTATTACAATACGTATCTCCAAGTCCGCACTCTGATCGAGCACCCAGATGTGCGGATTGAGGTAATCACCCGCAGTCAGGACTGCAAACAAAACCGCACGATATATTCGGACGGGCTTATCATTCATGTCGTCGCCGAACCGTCGAGCAGGATCGTACCGCGGCAGTATACGATGGTGGCCAAAGTGGCTCGCGCAATGCAAGGGCTCCACCCCGACATAGTTATCTCACACAACCGTATCGAAACCCTTGCAGCGCACAAAGCAGGGCTGCCCACGGTATATATTCGGCATGGAATAACAAGGCATGAAACCAGACTGGCTCATGGTTTCGATAAATTGGTTGGAATACTCGGCGACATGGTTGAACGAAAAGCCTTGAGATCTGTTGGGGACGTGATATGCATTTCCGACTATGGCATCAGAGCCAGCTGTGAGGAGACATCTGCCAAAATTCATAAGATCAGCTATCCGATTGTTGAGGATGAGTTCTTTTCATGCCCAGAATATAGCTCGGAAAAGGGAGTGCTTTTTGCGGGCGTCATAAATCCTCTGAAGAATTTGTTGACTTTGATAGAAGCCTGGCCGGCAGTGCTTTCAGACAATCCCCAGGCGCATCTTCGAGTATGTGGAAGGGTTTCGGACAAGCACTATTTGTTACAGGTGCAGGAGCGTATAGCATCTTTGGGTATTGAAGACAGTGTGGAACTGCTCGGGCTTGTCGGGCGGTGCGAACTGATGAATCTTATGCGGGACTCGGCATGCCTTGTGCTGCCTTCCAGACAAGAAAACATGCCCAATGTCATTTCACAGTCTCTGGCATGCGGCAGGCCGGTTATAGCGACCGCAGTTGGCGGCATCCCAGAAATGGTAGACGACGGTGTCACGGGGTTCATATTGGATACGCCGGACAATGTCGGTGGTTTTGCGGATCGCATTGGCAAACTGCTGAGTAATCCCGCGCTCACCCGGCAAATGGGAAATGCAGGCAAGCAGGCAGCTTTGAAGCGCTTTGAACGACATGCTCATATCGAACAACTGCTGAATATTTGTAAAAAAGCTATGGCATCCCAGCAGGTTATTAAAAGGATGTAAACATGTGTGGTATTGCAGGTGTGGTCGGCATCGGTCAAAATGACAAACTGGAGCAGATCGTTCACGACATAGTGAACAGCCAACATAAACGCGGGCCCGACTATAATGCCGTCGAGCGCTGGACTTCGGACGGCATCGACATCTCGTTCGGACATAATCGGCTGGCTATCATAGACCTGTCGGAAGTCTCAAACCAGCCAATGTGGGATATCCAGAGACAGTGCTGCGTTGTCTTCAATGGTGAGATATACAACTACCTGGAGATTCGTGACGAACTGCGCTCTCTTGGTCATTCATTCAAGACAAACGGGGATACAGAGGTCATTCTGGAAGCCTACAAGCAATGGGGCATTGAGGCGGTGAACAGGTTCATAGGTATGTTCGCATTCGGCTTGTGGGACAATCAAACGCGGCGCCTGTGGCTGGTTCGTGACCGCTTTGGCGTCAAGCCTTTGTTCTATGCTGCCGATTCAAAGACTGTGTATTTCGCTTCCAGCGCCGGAGTCATTGCGCGTCACCTTCATCTCAAGCCTAATCTGGAATACCTTGCCGCAGGTATCGAGTTCATAACCTATGAACGCGACAATGATATCTGTCAGTTTGAGGGCCTGCACGCTCTACCTCCTGGGCACTACCTGGAGGTATCCTTCTTAGATAAGCCAGATGCCTCATTTCATCGTTATTATAGCCTTGAAGAACGTGTCCAAGCGATGCGAGAGGATCTTGCGTCTTGCCCTGTAAACGATCTGGTGGAGCGAGTTCGCGAGTCACTGGAGTCTGCTATAGACCTGAGACTTCGCTCAGACGTGCCGGTAGGAATATCCCTCAGTGGCGGGATAGACTCTTCCACCGTTTCAGCAATGGCTATCAGGAAAAATCAGGCACTCATCGCATTTTCATACGGGAACGCAGATGATGCGTTCAGCGAGGGAAGACAGGTAAAGCAAGTGGCGGACTTCGTGGGAATTGACGTCGTCACTGCTTGGCCGGACGCAAAGACAGTAATCGATGAGACATGGGAAACACTGGAGGACCAGGGTGCACCGTTTCCAAATACGAGTATGGTGGCTCAGCACATGGTCTTCAAAGAGGCCCGAAAGAACGGTGTGATCGTGCTACTTGGCGGACAAGGCGGCGATGAAGCACTGATGGGCTATCACAAATTCAAAGTCTTTATGCTTAGAGAAGCGTTAAGGAGGAAAGACGTGTCGACTGTTCTGGGACTGGCTGCGGGAATCATTCCTACGATGATTGCAGAGGCCGTCGACCTTAGAGCCTACTGGCAACGACGCGGAAGGTTCGCAGGACATGAGATCGGTCGTTCGATACTGAGCAGGCGGGAAAATGCAGGTGAGGTCACTGCTGGGCTGAGAACACTCGAGAGCGGAGTAAAAGCTCAAATTCTGGATGTCACCCGGTTTAGTCTGCCGACACTGCTCAGATATGAAGACAGGAACTCTATGGGCAACAGCATAGAAAGCAGGCTTCCGTTCATGGACCACCGTTTTATGGAGCTCGGCATAGCTATTCCGGACGCGGTGAAGATTAGATATGGTTACGGGAAATGGGTTCTTCGTGAGATAGCACATGGACTCATTCCGGAACACATACGTTCGGCACGCAGAAAGCGCGGATTCGACGTTGAGCAGGGTCAGTGGCTCGAAGAAGGCTTGGGCGATTCCATCCGCGAAAAGCTGAAAGAGAGGGCATCGCGGGTAAGCGAGTATATTGCCCGTCCGCTGGACATAGACGCCGATTACTCCAATGAACGGCTCAAAAACAGCAGGATAGCCTTTGGCGAGGCGATGACTTTGATTTGGCTAGGCAATGTTGGTTGATACATAAACAACTACCTCAGGAAACAAAGATGACTTATGATATAACAGACCAGTTGCGCTCCAGTTGCTCAGACGCGGCGCAGAAACTCTACGACCACATCATCAATTACGTCGATGAGCAGGGAGCTCTGCGTGGCCCAGATTCCGGAGTGAGATGGAATCTACGAGTCGGCCGTTTTGTGAAATCATACCTGCCGTTCATATCTTGGGGTGATTCCGAACGCTATTTCGTGCAGGCGCAAGCATATTGGATATTCAGCAATGTGGCGCTGCAAGAGCGCACGGGTGATGCCAAGTATTTGAATACAGCGCACACATGCGGTGAGGTTTTGCTAAATAGGCAGTCACCCGAAGGATACTGGGTATATGATGACGCAGGCTGGAGTGGCAGGATCAGTTCCGTGGATGGCTGCTTCGGAAGCTTGGGGCTTCTCAGGCTGTTTCGGATGACGAAAGACCCTCGGTATCTTGACGCCGCGATCCGCTGGTATGAGTATATGACCAACAGGGTTGGTTTCCAGAAGCTGGACGAAGAGTCTGCATCGCTCAGATACTTTGCCAATTATGGCCGTGGAATGGTGCCGAACAACTCGACTTTCTGTTTATGGCTGCTGGGAGAACTCAAAGGCGCTACTGGTGATGACCGTTTCATAGAGCACTCTCCAAAACTGCTGAATTTTCTGGGACGGTGCCAGACAAAATCCGGAGAATTTCCATATTCCATAAAAACTGAAGAAGGCTACGGTCGGGATCACTATCTGTGTTTTCAATATCATGCTTTTCAGTTTCTAGACCTTGCCAGATACTATGAGATAACAAAGTGCGAGCGTGTACGTGCTATAATGGCCAAGGTGACGAATTTCTTATCCGGAGGGCTAATAAAAAACGGTGACGCAAGGTTCAACTGCTTTAAAACACGGCCGATGGTTCCATACTACACAGCCGTGGTATCGGCGGCTTTGCTATCGGCATCAAGGCTGGGCATTGGAGACTATTCCTATCTGGCCGAGCGGGGGCTTTCCAGACTGATTAGCCTGCAACACCGTGATGGAGGCTTCGATTACTCGACCGGTAATTATCTTATTTTGAAAGACCGCAGAAGCTACCCTAGAATGCAGGCAATGATCTTGCGGCACTTGTTGCTCTGTGCTTTCGGCGAGGTTGCTTCGTAGGTTCGTGCCATATTATTTATTTGAACTGGGAGCTGATTATTTGATACGCGTTTGCCATATTGTTCAGTCATACTATCCGCGCGACCCGCGCATACGAAGGCAGGCCGAAGCGCTGGCCGAAGCTGGCCACTGGGTGGTTGTTTACTGCCTTCGCGGACCAAAGGAAGCGAAAACTGAGGCGATAAACGGCGTACGGGTTGTAAGGCTCCCCCTTTCAAGAAAGCGCGGCAGTAAACTACGCTATCTTTTTGAATACATGGCGTTCTTTTTGATGGTGAACCTCAAAATGTGCAAAAAGAAGTTCGATGTGGTTCACGTGAGCAATCTGCCCGACTTTCTGGTCTTTGCTGCGCTGGTGCCGAAGATTCTTGGTGCTAAGGTCATACTTGATGAACACGATCCCATGCCGGAGCTTTTCGTATCCAAATATGGCATGTCACCAGAACATCCCGTAATTAAGATACTTAAATGGCTTCAGAAGATAAGCATGAGGTTCGCAGATCGCGTGCTCACTGTAAACGATGCTATGCGTGAACTCTTGGAACAACACACAGGCGGCAGACCTGTCGATGTTGTGATGAACCTGCCGGACGACAAGCTCTTTCATGCCGATCGTGAAAAAGACTGCAGCAATGCTTCTAGCGGCACATTTACTCTGCTTTATACAGGCACTGTGTCCAGAATCTACGGGCTTTCAATGGTGATTGAGGCCGTGGCGTCCGTGAAATCCGAAATACCCGGACTCCGCCTGAAGATTGCCGGTGAAGGAGACGATCTTCAGGCGTTGTGCGAACTCTCCGAGCAGTTGGACATTGCCGATTCGGTGGAATTCCTTGGAATTGTTTCCTTCAAACAGATACCTGAATTGATCTTGCAAAGTGATGTAGGTGTTTCAACATTGAAGCTCGATCCATTGACCGACCTATGCTTCAACAATAAAACAGCAGAGTATATAGCTATGGGCCTGCCGGCAATAGTCACACGAACGAGAACCGTCGAGAAATACTATCCGGAGGGCATAGTACGGTTCTTCGAGCCCGGAAATATGGAATCATTTAGTAAAGCAATCGTCGAGTTGTACGCTGATCAGGAACTCAGACAGCAGATGTCCCGTAAAGGTATTGAGTTTAGCAAACGATCGAACTGGTCTACCGAGAAACAAAAGTATTTGGATTTGATCGAGAGCTTGGCACGATAAGGCTGGAGGTTGAAATGAAAGTCCTGACGGTCGTCGGAGCGCGGCCTCAGTTCATAAAAACCGTGCCTATGACTGCTGCGCTGGAAGCCGCAGGCTGCCGGCAGGTGATCGTGCATACGGGTCAACACTATGACTACAGGCTTTCACAGATATTCTTCGATGAGTTGGGCATTCCCGAGCCTGACGTGAATCTGGGAGTGGGATCGGGTAAGCATGGAGTGCAGACTGCGGGTATGCTCGTCGGGCTGGAAGAAGTGATCCAGCAATACCATCCCGATTGGGTGCTGCTGCATGGAGACACGAACTCAACTGTTGCGGGGGTGCTTGCTGCAACTAAACTGCATGTGCTCGTTGCGCATATAGAGGCCGGGCTGAGATCGTTTAACCGCAAGATGCCTGAAGAGATTAACCGCATTGTAGTGGACGCGATATCAGACGTTCTATTTGCTCCAACTGAGGAAGCTGTGCACAACCTTGAACATGAGGGTGTTAACGGTGAAAGGGTGTATCTCGTCGGCGACATAATGTATGATGCTGCCCTGATGCATTCCCGGCGCGCCGAACAGTCCAGCGGTATTCTCAAGAGGTTGAAAGTTGAAAAGGGCGGGTTCATACTGGCAACCGTGCACAGAGCAGAAAACACAGACGATCCACGACGTCTTTCTGTCATATTCGACGGACTTAGGCAGGTGGCAGAGACTATTCCGGTTGTGCTGCCTCTTCACCCCAGAACGCGTAGTGTGTTGGAAAGGCTGGACATTCTCGATACAATCGAACGAGAACTGGCTGTGATCGAGCCTGTCGGCTATATAGATATGATTATGCTCGAAAAGTCGGCAGCGGTTGTCGCGACAGATAGCGGTGGAGTGCAGAAAGAAGCGTTTTTTCATAAAGTGCCATGTGTTACACTCAGGGATGAGACTGAGTGGGTCGAACTGCTGGATATGGGTTGGAACAGGATATGCCCTCATTCCAGCGCAGACGATGTGGCGGATACGATAATATCGGCTATAGGGATACAAGGCCGGCCTGGCAAACCATACGGTGAAGGCAGAGCTTGTGATAAAATAGTAACAGCACTACTTGAAAGGAAAATATCGACATGAGAGTGGCAGTAGTAGGAGTCGGTGCTTGGGGCAAAAACCACGTCAGAAATCTGCATGAGATGGATTCACTGGGCGCAATTGTAGAGGCAAGCGCGGAAACTAGAGCAGCCTTGAAAGATGAATATCCGGGAGTACCGGTTTGGGAAAACATTGATAAGCTACTCGAAAGCGACATTCCGGCCGCTATCGTTGTAACACCCGCCCTCACACATTATGATATCGGAATAGAACTGCTGCAGGGCGGCAAAGATGTGTTCATCGAAAAACCAATGACTCTACGCGCCCTTCATGCCGAAGATCTAGTAGACACGGCTGATAAGCTCGACCGGGTGCTTATGGTCGGACATCTGCTGCTGTACCAACCGGCTATACAATGGATGCGAAGCGCGCTCAATGACGGGATGATCGGCAAGGTACACTCAATTCACCAGCACAGGCTTGGACTCGGAAGAGCAAGAAGTGCCGAGAACGTTTTATGGAGTCTGGGTGTGCATGATGTCGCCGTGGTGCTGTATCTGCTGGGTGAATCACCTACCAAACTGAACATTACGGGTCACAGAGTGCTGCAAACTGATGTTGAAGATGACATATATCTGCACCTGAGTTTCCCGGAATGCGTGCAGACCCACTTGCACTGCTCCTGGTTATGGCCCAAAAAAGACCGTGGGATGGTCATTGTCGGCAAGGATGCGATGTTGGAATACAACGAAGCCGACCAGGTTGTCACACTGCACAAGAAGACTATCGGAGCCGACCTGAAAAATGCTGATAACGGCAGCGAAGTCATATATCAGGGCAGCGGACAACCGTTAAGATTAGAGCTGGAGCACTTCATCAAGTGCTGTGAAGAACACCAGACCCCTATCTCCGACGGCAGGAACGGCTTGGAGGTCATTCGCATAATGCAAGAAACAATCGAGAAATTGAGATCGTAAGGGGGTTGATACTATGGCAAAGATACCGCTTTTGAATACCCGTCCCGAAATAGACTCGATATGGAACGAATTGATGCAGGAACTGGAAAAGACAATCAAGAGTGGTCAGTTCATTATGGGGCCAAATGTGAAAGCATTCGAGAGCGAAGTCGCTGCGTGTTTGGGCGTAAAGCATGCCGTCGGATGCAATTCAGGCACCGATGCTTTGGTGCTTGGTGTTCGTTCACTTGGACTGACTGCGGGCGACGAGGTCATCACTACACCGTTTACATTCTTTGCTACAGCCGAGTGCATCAGCGTTGTCGGAGCAAAGCCGGTGTTCGTAGACATCAACCCGGTCACGTTCAATCTCGACGTGAACAAGGTCGAAGAAAAGGTCACAGACAGGACCAAGGCGATCATTCCAGTGCATCTTTACGGGCATTCCGTGGATATGGATCCACTGCTCAGAATTGCTGAAAAGCACGGTCTAAAAATTCTAGAGGATGTCGCTCAAGCGTTCGGCAGTGAGTACAAAGGAAAGAAAACCGGCACGATCGGCAATGCTGGCGCATTCTCGTTTTTCCCGTCCAAGAATCTTGGCGCATTCGGCGACGGCGGAATGTTCGTCACTAATGACGACGACCTGGCGGCAAAAGCTCGAATGCTCAGAGTTCACGGCGCGTCCAGAAAGTATTACAACGAGGTGATAGGTTACAACTCCAGACTCGACGAACTGCAGGCGACTATTCTTCGCGTGAAGCTGCCTCATATAGAGGAGTGGAACGAGGGCCGCAGGCAGGCAGCCGCACGCTACAACAAGCTGCTTGCCGGTATTCCTGGGCTGATTACTCCGTCTGAGGCTGCTTATACAAAGCACGTATATCATCAATACACTGTCCGATTTCTCGATGGCAAGCGCGATGGAGTTCAGAAGTCGCTGGCAGAGTCTGAGATCGGCAGTTTTGTATATTATCCAGTTCCACTGGACAGGCTGCCGGTGTATTCATGTATGGACTGCGGCCCCTTACCCAACTCGGATATGTGCTCCAGTGAAGTGCTGAGCTTACCCATATGGCCCAAGATTGATGAGCGAACGCAGGCGGCCGTGGTTGAACAACTGAAGGCGGGTTTGGGTTAGGTCTATGACGGCAGAAATCAAAATAGCTTTTCTGACAAATTGTTGCTCGCACGGCTCCGCCTTATTGGAACAGTTCCGTGAGCGGGGCATTCCAATCAGTGCCATATTGATAGATACCAATGTCGGCTCGGCAAAAAGCCTCATTCGTCTGGCAAAACAGGAATATGCTAAGCATGGGTTGCCTGGACTTTGCAGTAGAGTATGGAACAAGGCCAACAAAGTGCTGCCTCTGCCGCATCATCAATATGAGTGGCAGGGTGTCGATTACTACCGTCAGTTTTCACCTGTAGTCAAGACTGTGGAAAATTTCAACAGTCCCGAAAGTGAACAATTACTACGCTCGATGGCACCCGACCTGCTTATACTGGGCGGTTCCAGAATTATCAAAAGCAACATTCTGTCCATACCAAAGATGGGAGTGATCAACGCACATCCCGGTCTATTACCCAAATATAGGGGCGTGGATGTGATTCCCTGGGCAGTGTTGCAAGGCGATTCTGTTGGTGTGACAGTACACTATGTGGATGTCGGTGTCGATACTGGTCGAATATGCCGAAATGAGGTTGTCAGTCTTCAGAAGGGCGATACATTCGAAGTATTGGCTAGGCGTGTCGAACAAACGGCGGGCAGGCTGATGGGAAGTGTCGTAGCGGAACTGATGGAAAACGGAAAGCTATCGACTATTGAAAACGTGAAGCAGGAAGGCAGGCTTTACAAGGGTATGGACAAGGCATCCTACCGACAGGCCAAGCGCCAGCTTGCCAAAAGGATAGGAAAAGAATGCGCAGGCTGACGTACATATCCGAAGATTCTTCTGGCGTAAGCGATTACTGCTTAGGGTTTATATTTGATACACTCGGAGTTCCTTACCTAAAGCTGAACCAAAGTGATCGCACCAAATCCGTGGATATTTATCATGGAAATTCCAACTCAAAAGTTCAATGCTCGATAAGGATTCCTTTTCAGTCTGAGGACAGACTATGGAGCGATATGATTCTCGCTCAAAGCCCAAAGCAGTATCTGAACAGAGAGCTTCCATTTGACCTGGTGAGCGCAATTGGAGCGTTTCTGACCGACGAAGTCAATTCTGATACCAGCCATGTTGCATATGACGACCACGACCGGCTGAAATATTCGTCCAGCTTTCAACAGCAAAATAACGTAGCGGACAAACCTATTGTGAATATGTATGTGACATTCTTGGGATCTGCTATTGAGGAGATGATCGGGCTTGCGGGCTCTCCATTATGGCCACAAGGCAGAAAGTGTGCAATCGGTCTTTCCCATGACATAGATATTCCCGAAAAATATGCGTTCGTGGACAATTTTCAGCTTTCTGTGCCAATCAAGCACAGTTTGCCTGCTTACGCCGCAAAGTATTTGTATTTGAGGGCCAAGCGCATAGCCGATAAGAATCCTGATGAATTTTGGACGTTCCCTGGAATCCTGAATGAAGAGACACGTCGTGGTTTTACATCGACGATGTTTTTTGCATCGACAAACACATTCGGTAAGTGGGGATCGTTTGACGATGTAGCCTATGATATACACAGTGATAAATATCATCGGATATTTGCGGAGCTTCTTGACAAACATTTCGATGTAGGTTTGCATGCGGCTTACAACACATTTTTCGCAGAAGACAGATTCGCTTCGGAAAGACAGCGGCTCTCAGAAGCGGCAGGCACGGATGTGATCAGCCTGCGGCATCACTACTGGCATCTCGGCAGTAATGTTGAACAAACACTTCTGATGCATTCAAACGCCGGATTCCGCTGTGATTCTTCGATTGCGTTTGAAGAACAGATGGGATTTCGCCGGAGCATAGCCTTGCCCTATTATCCTTGGATATCTAGAGCACAAAAGCGAACCAATTGCGTGCAAATGCCTGTGTTTTGTATGGACGGCAACCTGACTTATAATGACGGTAATGTCGATGAGTCATTAGGGCAAATTTCGAAATATGTGTCGACCATAAAGAAATGGTCTGGCTTAGGTGTATTTGACTGGCACGAGCGTACGTCGCACCCGAGTTGTGAAAAATACAGCAGGTGGGGAGAGGCATACCTTAAAACCCTAGATATGCTTGCTTCCGATAATGAAATATGGGTTGCTAACCTCCGTGAGATAACGGACTGGCTCGACCACAGGCGAAAGTGTCTCGGCCTTGACGTGAAAAAAGATAGCGAGGGCACAACATGACTGTCGCCTACATACTTTCTATGATTCAGGGCGGAATTGTAGCATGGAACTATCGTGAAATAGACGTGCTGATGAAAAATGGAGTCGAAGTCGTCGGTTTTCCGCTTGCATGGAGGCCAGGCCCTTACATGCCCAAGGACGGATGGCATTTCATAAACATCACTGTGGTCGGAACACTTCTGGCTCAACTAAGCGCGTTTTTCAGGTCACCCGTAAAATACATATCGCTTTTGAAGCTGGCAATCAGAATGAAGTGCGTTGACTCTTTTGCAATCGCATGGAACATATCACGGGAGATGCATCGCTTCAAAGTGCAGCACATTCATTCTCATTTCGGTGATAGAAAGCTTTATACGGGATATTTCTGCAGCAGAATACTCGACCTGCCTCTGACGGTGACGGTTCACGCTTATGAAATACTCTGTAATCCCAATCCCGAAATGTTTAAATTGGCGGCCTCTCACTGCAAGAAAGTTGTCACGATCTCTGAGTTCAACAAACGTGAGCTTGTACGTGTTTTTGGAATACCCGAGGATCATATTGAGGTAATTCATATACACGGTGACATGTCAGACGAGCGTATGCGCAAAGCCATAAAAATTCTAATTGTTGCCAGTTTTACCGAACAGAAGGGATTTGATATTCTATTTCGCGCGCTTAAAACACTCGGCAGGGATGATATTGTTGTATGGGTTGTCGGAGAAGGCCCTCTTGATGTCAAAAAGATGGCTGAAGACGAAGGTGTTTCTCAACAAACGGTATTTCTGGGCAGATTGGGCGAAGACATACTGAAAATACTCTATGACGCTTGTGATTTCTTCGTTTTGCCGTCAAGGACTACACCCGATGGACTGCGTGAAGGCATTCCAGTATCCATTATGGAGGCTATGTCACGCCATAAGGCAGTCATCAGCACAAATCATGTTGGCATACCCGAACTGGTACCGGAAATCATCGTTGATGAAAACGATGCCGACGGATTGGCTGTGGCAATAGCGTATCTTGCGGATAACCCAGACGAGCGGATCCATATGGGCAATATCAACTATGATGTCATCAAGCGGGACTTCTCGGATGATGCAGTGCTCAAACTCTGTGATTTGTTTAGAAGCAGCATATCCGAAAACCAGAAATTGCAGGCAATAAACAAGACAAAAAAATGACCTTGCCGATAATGCATTTTTAAGGAGATTATTCATGAAGGTTCTTGTAACAGGTGGAGCGGGATTTATCGGATCGCATTTGGTAGATGCATTGGTGAAAAATGGTTGCGATGTGCGGGTTGCAGACAATCTGTTTTCAGGCAAACTGGCTAGTCTGGCTCACCTTGGCGACTCCATTGAACTGCTCGAAGGCGACGTAAGCGACCTGGAATTCTGCAAGAAAGCCTGCACCGGTGTAGAACGCGTTTGGCACCTGGCCGCTGTTGGTTCCGTGCCCAGATCAATAGCCGATCCTCTCACAAGCCACAATGCAAATGCGACCGGCACATTGAATATGCTCGTTGCGGCAAGAGATGCGGGCGCAAAGCGGTTCGTTTTTTCGTCGTCCAGCAGTGTATATGGCGCAAACCCGACGTTGCCGCGTGAAGAATCGCAGCACCCAATGCCGATGTCTCCATATGCGAACACCAAAATGGCCGCAGAAACATACGTCCGGCAGTTTGCCTGGCTGTACGGACTTGAGACAGTCGCGCTGCGGTATTTCAATATCTACGGTCCCAGACAGGATCCAAACAGCCAGTATGCAGCGGCCGTACCTAGATTCTTTGACGCACTTTCAAAGGGAGAAAGTCCGACAATCTACGGTGATGGAGAACAGAGCCGTGAGTTTACATTTGTCGCAGATTGCGTGCATTGTACATATGCTGCTGGGTTTGTGGAAGGCGAAGGCATTGTGGGAGAGCATTTCAATGTCGCTGGCGGCGTGCCAGTTACCGTCAACAAGTTGCTGCAGACCGTGCAGGATGTGCTGGGAACCAATATTCCCGCCAAATATGAGCCGCCTAGAGCCGGTGACGTGCGGTTTTCCGATGCCGTGATCAAGAAAGCATCAAGCAGGCTCGGTTATAAACCAGAATGGAAACTCGAGGATGGAATAAGAGCTACTGCAGAGTGGTTCCGATCTTCTCATTGATAATTAATGGCTGCGCTTCACTTCGGTCTGCGCCATGCAAGTTTGGACGTATCGGCAAGCAGTGTCCACAAGAATGCTGCTTGCTTTCGTCTTTTTGTACTAAACGGCGCTACGACAGCGTTGCGCAGTGTCACCAACGTAATATTAGTCATCATCATGCATTTTAACATGACAGATGCAGGCCATGTGTACATGATGTCATACAGTCTGAATAATGATCTGACATTCCAATAATGCATATGACAGGGGTCAAACCCTCTGCTCGCATACCCAATGTGAATTACTTCCGCCTCAGCTAAGTATACCAGTTTGCAGTCGGCCATGCGAGCCCGCCTGCACCATTCCTGATCGTCACTATTTACTATGAGTCCTTCGTCAAAATACCCGATCTTCTCCAATGTGCTTTTGCGCATAAACAATGCCGCACCACATATTACATCCACGTTGTTCGTTTGCTTATAAAAATCAAGCGGCATATGGCGTCCACAATATTCTCGCACAACCGGCACTAGTGAAAACCATGGGATTAACGAAACAAGCTGTGATAAAAACGTGTGAGATCTGCGGGCGCATCCATGTTGAATGCTGCCGTCGGCGTTAAGCAACCTAGGTCCAAGTGCGCCGACCTCAGGATTGGAGTCCATATACTTGACCATAGTGAAAAGCGCATCTTTGACAAGAAATGCGTCTGAGTTCAGAGCAAAAACGTATTCACCACGTGCCTCACGCAGTCCCTGATTGCAGGCCGGTGCATAGCCGCGATTGTTGTCATTAGCGATGATCCGCACCATCGGGTATTTCTCAGCAAGCATTTCGCGGCTTCCATCGCAAGAAGCGTTTTCAACAACGATAAGCTCTTTTTCTACGTTGGGTGACGCTTCCAAAACAGACGCAATGCACCTATCCAGCAATTCGCGTGTATTGAAGCTGACTACCACAATGGTCACTTTAATCATCTGGATTGACTGCTCCTTTTATCTTACTAATCACAGTTTCTCTGATCTTATGCAGGTCTTCCATGTTAAGTGACGTGGCAGTCCACAAACCCAAGATACATGCACCTATCAATCTCCACCTTGGGTCGGTAACGTTGCTGAATGCCAACCATGCTACAGCCGAAGTGCTTGTCAGCAACAGAAACTTGTTTCTGCCCGTAAAAGTAAATCCATTTGTGTGATGTGTATACAAATAGATCGCAATAAACTCAAACAGCCAGCTTGCTGCATACGCCCACACTGCACCTTCGAGCCTCATGTTTGTTTTCGGCAAGTAGAAAACGATCATAAACAATGTGTTGCGCAGCAGGTTTATTACTACCCGTGCTCTAAATCGCTCAAGAGGCAGCATCGGATACTGTAAAACCATTGTGATACTTTTCAGAAAGTCTCCGATGGACTGCCAACTCATCAAACTGGCTGCCAGCAGAAACTTCTTTGAAAAGAGGAGTGATGTAAACACGTCACGGAACAACAACACTACCAATATTCCTGATGTGCAAAACAGAAGACTGATCTTGAGGGCGTCGTTGATCTCTTTATTTATCTGCTTCAAGTCGGCCATCTGGCTGATTTTTGGAAATACATATATTCCTATCGCATTGAGCGGCATAACCAGATACTGGCTTGATATGGCAAAAGCAGCCTGGTAAATCCCATTTGCATCAAGTCCCATATCTCTGATTATCTGTACACGAATAATAAATGGAACCACAAGATCAATGGCAAACACAGGAAAGTTGCCTGCGGCAAATCGCATCAGATTGATCAACAGTTTCTTGTCAAATGACGCTGATTCGACTCTGCGATTCAGCTCAGATCCCATAGACCTGTTTGTATATAGTTTTGCAACTATATAACCAACAATTGCAATGATCAGCAAATGAGCGGCTGCGCCAGCTTGTTTCCACAGCAAAACCAAAGGAACTACAATTGGCAGCCCGATCAATGATGTAATCACCATCGTTGCCGAATATTCCTTCATCTCAAGACCCGCCCGCAAATAATTCTGCCACAACTGGGTTTGGATCATAAATGGAACGCCCAAAATCGCCGTCATTACATAAAGATACATATTGGCGTTGCCAACGCTCCAAGCCGATATCGGCTTAGCTAAAATCAGGCAAACAACAGTGGTCAATGCCGACAATAATGCAAAAGCTTTAGCTGATGTTGAGATAGTAGACAATAAGCGTCTTTTATCATTGGCACGATTGGCTGACATATACTTCAAAGCACCAAGCTGCATTCCCATTGGCACACCATTTGCCAAAAGGTTCTGCAGCGACTGAAGTTGTGCAAACAGGCCAATACCTTCGGGACCAAGCAGCAGAGCCAGCAATTTGTTGCGAATTACACTTACAACGGCAACTGCAGCTTGTGAAGTCGTCAGGACAAAAATGGATTTCAGCAGTTTCTTCATGTATGATGTAAAAAACAGCTCGCGCTACGGTTCTGTATTATCGGATACCCTTAGCGAACCGGCCAGAGCAGATAATTTGGAATCGACAAGGGCGTCTGTTGTTTGTTCCTTATAATAGCCAAAAACTTGGACGTTTTTCGAATACTATGCCTTTTTCGGAAGTTTTCTTGCCAAAACCCTGAATCGACTCATCATCATACAAGCAATGGCAGCATTGCCAAGCAATACTCGTCCGGCAGCACCGAGCCTGCGTGGAGTATACCACGTAATCTTAATGTCTTCATATCCGGCTTCTCTCAATAACTTGGCCCACGTGCTTGGGCTCTGGTGTTTGTGCCATTCAATCGTAGGCGCGATTGGATTCTTCAATCCCAAAAACGAGAACACATTGTGCCGAGATACGTCGCTTGCGATTATCAAGCCGTTGTCTTGAGTAAGGTCAGCCATTCGCCTAAAAAGACTGATGTATGTATTGCGTGCATCATTACTTGTTAGGATGTCTACACAGGCGGGTTCATCCAGGTGATTGATAGAGGCGTTCAGAAACACGGCTCCGAACTTTTTCGACTTTGCTTCGTAAGCTTGAAAAGTGGAATTTACAAGATGAGTGTTGTTTGTACCGAGAGCAGAGGAAATCTCGTCAAAATCCCTGCGTATGCCTTGCGTACAGCCATCTGACTCAGGTTCCAAGCAAATTACTTCAGATGCACCAGCACAGGCAGCATAAAATGATGCAAGTCCTGCTCCGCCACCAATGTCCAAAAATTGACATCCAGACAGATTGACATCTCCGAACAAGAAATTGCATTCCCATATGAGATTTTCTTTAGTGCAGCTCTTAACAATTGTTGGAACCTTGGAGTAGTATGAATCCAGCATTCTGCTCTCCTCTGCCATCGTGTTCATTGAGTACTACAACGACCAATAGACGTGCGTTTCTTTGACCCTCTTCGGGTCTAATGCTGACTTGACATCCATCACTATTCCGCCCGGCTTAACGAGTTTAATCAGATCGGCTGTGTTGTTGCAATACTCCTTGTGAGGAACGGCGAAGATCAGAGCGTCCAAATTGTTGAGCTCATCGAAGTTGCACAGGTCAACCCCATATTCCTTCTTTGCCTCAGCAGCAGAAGCCTGCGGGTCGTGCACTTTAGGAAACACCCCGAATGCATTGAGTTCGTTGATGATATCCGGTACACGGCTGTTGCGCAAATCAGGCACATTCTCCTTAAATGTGAGGCCTAACACACCTACTTTTGCGTCTCTGACACTGGCACCGATACAGATCAATAGCTTAATAAGCCTTTGCGCGACATAGTTGCCCATGTTGTCATTGATTCTGCGTCCGGCCAGAATAACTTCAGGGTGGTAGCCCAAAAGTTCGGCTTTTGCTGTCAGATAATACGGATCAACACCTATGCAATGGCCGCCGACTAATCCGGGCGCAAACTTCAAGAAGTTCCATTTCGTGCTTGCGGCTTCAATTACATCAGTGGTTCGTATTCCAATGCGGTCGAATATCAAAGCCAGCTCGTTCATGAAAGCAATGTTGATGTCTCGCTGGGAGTTTTCGATTACTTTGGCGGCTTCAGCTGTCTCGATCGTCGGAGCCTTGTGAATTCCTGCGGCCACTATACGCGAATAGGCTTTTGCTACACGTTTGAGAGATGGTTCATCTTCAGCAGAGACGATCTTTGTAATTGTCTCCAGCGTGTGCTCTTTGTCTCCGGGGTTAATCCTCTCTGGCGAGTATGCAACAGTGAAATCTTCTCCAGCCTTCAAACCGGAGACTTCGGCCAGAATCGGCCTGCAAAATTCTCTGGTGACACCAGGATATACGGTTGACTCATACACCACAATTGCGCCCTTGCCGAGAACTTTGCCGACAGTTTCTGAAGCCTTGCGCAGAGGAGTCAAATCAGGCTGCTTGCTCATATCCGTCGGAGTTGGCACAGTAATTATGAGTATTGTCGATCCGCGCATGTCTTCCACATCAGTCGTAAACATGATGGAAGACGATTTCAGTTTCTCAGGCGAAACCTCCAGAGTGCGGTCCTTTCCATTCTTCAGTTCCGCAACACGCTCGACGTTTATGTCGAACCCTACGGTGTCAGGATAGTTCTGAGCAAACCCTATAGCGACGGGTAATCCAACATACCCAAGTCCAATAACCGAGATTTTTTCGTCCACTTTAGCTGAACCTCTCTTTGAGTCTTGTTATGAAGTCTTCTACATGGGCCTGTTCCGGCCACATTTGACCCTCATGCCACTCCAAATTTCTATCCCAGTGGCCAGGACAGTTATAGACGGCACTTGAAACAAATAGAAAGCTTAGCTTCATTGCCGCTGCACCACAATCTATCGATAACACAACTATGCATTTTTAGTTTATTCGCGATTTCGAAACCGAGTTTAGTGAACACAGGGTCAACTTACGGTATGGAGTAGTCGATCTTGCCGCTTCTACTTGAACCTCAGTATTATGACCTGGAAGAACAAGCATATTCGTATGTTTTTCTACGACAGAGAGCAGCCTGCGTGATATTTGCCGTGTGGCAGATATTAGAGAGCATCCCTACATAAAGCCGTGGCAGCCCTTTATATCGTCCAGAATAGTGGGCGAACAGATATTGACCAGTCTGGTCTCGCAGCCATATGCGTTGAGGTATTTTGTCTACCGGTCAGACGTTGAGAGCTGCAAAGCACTGTCTGGCTAGATTCCAACGCGGTACACTTCCTAAAGCTTTCTTGACGATTATAGACTACTCTTCTATACGCAGCACCATACTGAAAAGTTCGTAGTTGCACCTATATTAAATCTCGGCATTGTGTGATACAAAATGAAGGGTATCTATTGAGAATTATACCATACACCAGAATAGCCAGCTCACCACTTTCACCACAGAATATGCAGCGATCACTTAATTGTAGCCATAAATGTCCGTGACCCATGGCCATTGGCAACAACGGAGCTAATAGTCCAGACAATAGTTTTTGTAGATGAATAGTATGTCCCACCGCTCTTCTCCGCACTGCCCGTCACGTAGGTCATCTCATTAGGAACCTGGACACGAAGTGTAACATTGCTGAGCTTTTGAGAGCCCTGGTTGGTATAGTTAACCGTCACTGTTATTGTCTGAGCAGCATATACCGTATTGCTGCTCGTGCTCAAAGACACGGACATTTGTTGGCGTTGAAAGTAGATCCGTCCAGTATGAGGAGCCAGCTTGATTCTCGAACCACTTGACACCGCATTGCCAGATTCGTCGGTGGCATCGAAGTCGATTGTGTATGTCCTTGAGGTGGTAGAATTGGCATTTACGATTACTATTCCCCCTACACCACCGTCATCATTAGCTTTATAGCGCCGATATTGGCAGTAGATGTCTCCGCCATAGGCGAAGTGCGTGCCGTCAGGCGCGCCGAGCTGTTTAGTTACACTGTAGTCGGTCAACACCTTTGCATAGTCTGTTTGCTCTTGGCTGCCGAACATAGTGTAGTCGTTTTGCGCCAACAGATAGCTAGTAAGCCCAAAATGCATCCAACCGTCGAGACCTTCCGCCGGGTCGCTTTTCTGATCGACGCCGTAAGTGTGCATAGCCATCAGCTTGGTGGTGTTGTGTGATGCTAGGGCTCCGGTATTCCAAGTAGCAAGCAAGTCCATATCCTGGAGTTGTGCCAGCCAGAACTCCTTGGAATAAACGTTGCCGGCAAACCCGACGCCGACAGTATAGGGAACTCTGATAAATGCATACTCCTGAAAATAGGTGTCACTGACGCTGGACGGACTGTTATTCGAGTAGCCGCTGGATGCGGGATAACTCGACGAAACTGTAAAGAACGGATTGTTGATAATCCACCCCATATTCTGGATCGGGTTTGTGTTCTGATAAGCCAGATGCATTACTCCATTGCGCTGGACATGCAGCTCTGCTGCTTTAAAAAGAGGCATTATTTCATGCATAAAGCGCTGGCAGTCCACTGGGTTGATGGTTACGCCGTTGCCTGTCTGGTAATTCAGATCATCAACAAATACACCATCGAAGTTGTTGCGCTGTGCGGTTTTAATTGTATTTGCCGCCCACGTCTTCTGATAGTCCTGGTTTTCAACATGGGCATAGCAGTTATTTGGATACGCCACCTGAGTTGCGTATCCACCGTTGCCATCCGAATATAACCATTCGGGGTGATTCTTGACGGCATAATTGTATTGTACTCCAGCGTCGCTATACCATGGGTCGAGGCCCGGAGTTAGGCTATCGTTTTTCGTAATTGCAGTCGTCTTATATGAGAGTATTTTAACGTTCGGGTTTATGGCTCTGAACTGCTCATTATAGATATGTTTGGAGTCACTGCTCAGTATATAGTCGAAGTTTTGAGCCGTTTCATAAATGTCCTGCGACTTCGGGTCAAAATACTTCAGTATTGTCTTTATCGACCGCGGTTTGGAAGCCGGTATCTCCCATGTCGCATACTCAGTGGGTGTGGCGGATCGTTTTATATATATGTGTGCACCGTCGATGTAAGCTCCGACCTCTTTGCCGGAGAGATTTGCATTCACGTCCAGCCTGAATTGTACCATTATGTTGGTGACTCCGCTCGGCACAACTCCGCTCACCTCCACAGAGGAGGAAGTAGTAGACGGCACAAATTTTCGAGTATATATATCGGAGTTGCTGCTTGTCGAGAATGAGAGTTGTATGCATGGGGATATCACAGCACCAGTCGGAAGAGAGCCGAAGCCGGCCATTCTTACGCTATCAATGCGAAAAACGACCGTGTCACCTTCTTTTGGTTCGTGGTTTAGAGAAGTATAGACAGGTCTGCCGAACCGAAGCATCGTGTAGGCGGAACCTGTAGTATTTCTTAAAGCCAAATACTGCGCTTTGCTGGACGAAATACCCTGGCCGTCTACGAGCTTGAAGACCTGGTTATTTGCAGGATTGACGGAAATGCTCGAAATTCGTCTCCAACCGACAGCTATGGTGTCATTGGTTGTACATACGTCGTAGCCGGTTTTCCAATCGGGGTTTGAATTGGGATTGACCCAAGCGCAGTTTGCGCTCCAATCGTAATCACTTCCTGAATAAGCGGATTGCCAGGCAAAATCTGAACCGCGCTCAAATCCACCAAGGCCCAGAAGCAAGTCCATATTCTCGGTACTGCCAACACCTGGACCGCTTGCTGCGAACAAAATAACAAGCACCATGAGAAACAGTTGACGGTTTATCATATGAACACCTGTGGATCGGTAAGGGCTACCGATTATTAGATAATTGTTTTTCCCAACCTGATTGGAAAGACACACATCAAGATCCCGGCCGCAGTTATATGACGAACGTGTGCATCCTTTCAGATTATACCATACGCCACAGTGGAGGTGGCATTGTATATGCTCATTCAAAGCGCGGGGAAGCGCAGTAATGTCTGGTAGTAATGTGGTATAATTGATAAGATTGATACCAATAGCGAAAACTATGTCTGTCGTTATTTTCAGTAATCATACAGGTTCACAATCGTCACAAGTATCAATCTAAAGAAGTGGGGGTATTGGTATGCGAATAATGAAAAAACGCCTGCTTGTATTGATTGTGATTGCAATAACGCAAGGTCTGTTCGGTGTGGGACATGCAGATATCACATCAAAGCGTGTATTACTGGTCACAACGGATGCCGGGCAGGTTCCTACTGTTTACAATTATGCAAACGGTGCATATGTCATAACCGACCTGGCTGGTGCGGGTTATCCTTTTGACATTGTCACTTATAATAAGTTCCTGACTATGTCGCTTGGCAATCATGATGTCATAATACTTAACGGCCACACATCCCCTCACCCCATACTCGATGTGCTTGCAAAGTGCCAGGCAGCGCTCTGTGAAGGCCGCAAGGTATTCCTGAATGGTGATCTGTGCAATAGACGTTTTGACTCCAGTGGAAATCAGGTTGAGTACTTGCGCTATGCCCTCACTCTTTTCAATGTGACTGCTGGCACAAGTGGATATGCGAACGGCGCCACAATCGTGCCCAAGGAAATTGAAAAAGACCCGGAGATTTCAGATCCCGTATGGCAGAATGTGTCGGTTAAAGATTTCGGATTCACTAAGCAACCCGCAATGAAGATAACCATTGGTAATAAGGTATTGGGCTTTCTGTATCCGCAGGGAGGCGCGTTGGACTCGATCAGAAACCAGGCATTGGCAGTTATTGATTATGGAAAACTAGTAAGCTATCTGAGATACGGGCAATCTGGCATCGTCGGGTTTGCGAATGATCGAATTGACGGCAGGCCGATTGCATCGTTTGAAGTGCATTGTCACAGCGGTACAAATCTGAGAGCAATCGACGAACTAAATAAACTGTCGCTAGATATGAATATGCCACTGGTCGACCTACTGGTATATAACAACATTGCACCTTCCGGTATTGCGGAGTGGAATACAGTGACGAACGCTAATCCTCTGACGGTATGCGGGTCACACAGTCGAAGCCATCCGCAAGATTGGCCTTCCCTGGGTGATGTCTTGTACGAGACGACAGAAGTAATTAAGGAACAAAAAGCGATTATTCCAGAGACTATAAACTATCTCAATTTCTCAGGTTTGATGAATCCATCGACCAGTCAAATTGATCAGATGTACCAAGCCGGACTGATATTTGGCGCACAGGGTTATGACCAACGGGCAGCAACTATGCCCTCAGGATCAAACATTGTGACCCAGTTGATGCCTACGTGCAGAACTTGGGTTCAGAATCTGTCGGCCAGCAGCATAACACCATTTTGTCTGTCTCAGACATTGCTTGCAGACAATGTCGTCAAGAATTACGGTGAGGATTATTGTCAAGATCTAAAGATCTATTACGCAAAAAACCTCAAGTTCGGTCTTTACAATTATGGATTCTTTCATGATTCAGAAATGGATCCGACGGCTGATTCATACACCAATGGAATACACACATGTGAACAGATTCGTTCGGCGATGAGCTATCTAAAATCGCAGTCCGTGAAATT
Source organism: Armatimonadota bacterium (assembly GCA_039679645.1). Lineage (NCBI taxonomy): Bacteria > Bacillati > Armatimonadota > Armatimonadota bacterium. The sequence goes on along the minus strand of JBDKUO010000030.1, from coordinate 38,375 downwards.
CGTCCGTGTGGACGATCTGGTTTTGAGACTGCGAGACTTTGTACAAGGATGGGTTGATTACGATCGACAGGGTGACGGCAGTCTGAACGTGACGGTTTACAGGCCCAATACTAAGGCCAATCAAGTCAAGATACAGACCAGAGACGCGGGCATCCCGGTCGCCTCAGGGAATTCAGTCATATCGCAGCACTATTGTGGCGATTTTCTTTACGTCGATCTGGCTTCAGAGGTTCAAAGTACATTCACGGTCAGTTTTGCTCCAGTCAACCCATCATCAATAAGCAACGCACTTGCCCAAACTGATGGCAAATCCGTTTGTGTTGAAGGTATAGTAAGCGCTGTATTTTCTGATGGTTGCTATGTTGAACAGCTCGATCGCGTGCGTGGAATCAAGGTGCTCGGACAGTTCAGATATCGAACCGGCGACAAAGTTGCTTTTGATGGAATCCTCAAAACGGTCAATGGAGAAAGAGTTCTTGAACCTTAGTGAACTCTCTGCGTCAGTGCCGGGGGGCTCGTCTCCGCATATATAACGGTTGTCACTCGCAAAAAGTCCATCCGAGCAGCATTGCCAACGATGGCCTGGCATATAGCGAAATATAGTCCAGGTAATGAGTCATTGAGACGATTTTCAGCGGTCATAAGAAGCAAGATGAGCATTGCGCTACCGCAATCGAGTAGAAGCAGACCTAACAAAGCGTTCGCCGGATCAGTTTTTGGCGAGTAGGGGTAAGGTTCATTAGGAAGATTGATTGAGCAGCTTTCGCATGGTAGCTATGATACAGACCACCGGAATCGGCTCCGTTATTAGTTTGGCATTTGGTTGAAGCTTCAGCTTCTCAAACGACGGATCAACAATTGGTGGCCTATTGTTCAGGCTGCTATGCGTTCTGATTGAGTTGTAATACTTATAGATATATTCTTTCAGAAGTCGATGTAGGTGCTGCTCGTTAATTGGAGTGATTTGATCAAGTAGTTCTCTGCGCAAAATTCCAATTATTTGCTCGCAATATGGATTTTGCCATGGGCAGTGATAGGCAGTCCTCCGATGCCGCAATTCCTGAGAAACATTGGCACTTTCCTGCCGTAGATACAGTCGTTGTCTCGTATGATATATTTGGGCTGATTACCAAATGCTGTAGCCTCGCGAAATTGCTGAATTACCCAAAGCATTGTCGGATGGTGTGTGACTCTAAAGTGAACAATTTCTCGGCGTTCTGGTGGGTTTAGAGAGATACCTGAGGGTTAGAACTTCTGCAGCTTGCAATTTTTTATGGGCGAAATGCGTGATCATTTGCTGTTTGCGGAATCGGGCGGAAACAGATATAGTACAAGGTTGCGAGTGTCGTCGCGTGTCTCGATCTTGGTCGAACTGGCGCTGGTGAGTACGAATCTAATTCTGCCAAGCATGTCTGATGCGGGATCGTGCCTCTCGTACCTACGCAGGGCGGTCTGCGCTCTCGAGTTGGCATAGCAGTACACGCAGCCATGAGCGCACGTATCATACATGCCGATATACGTGCATTCGCAGCAGCCGCAGCCTTCTCTCGTAGGTGCCTCGATCAGCCGACGAGTTCGCTCCGGGTAGAGTCGGTGCAGAAGCGCGGCATCCGTGCAGTGGGCATTCTTGATCTTTCCGCCAACGAGGTAATCACCACAGCAGGATAGCATCTTGATCCCATGCTCAGATGCTATGTCAGCAAGTAAGTTTGCCATATCGACGCGATCAGCGACCGCAATATCTTGTAGCGCTATGCCCGTTTCCTTATGCAATGCCGCTGCGTTTCTTTTTACCTTATGGTGGAATACCGCGAAGCTGAAGTAGCATCGCTTCACCGCCCCCTCCATAGCCGCACAGATCGTGCGAAAGCGGTCGAGATGGTAATGCCTATCCGTAATGCTGGAGATCAATACTGGATCATAGCGCCACAAGACAGTATCAGCGCCGTACCGACGCGAGAGACTGTGTGCGCACTTTACCATAGCTGTCGCGTCGGGAACGCGTGGCTCGAATACCTTTGGCAGACCATTGATTGTGAAGTGGAAGAGCATGCGATATCCGCTTGCGTCCAATTCGTCCAGGTAAGGCAAGAGGGGAGCGTAGTTCTTCGACCAGAAGACGAAAGCTATCACATCCTCTGGTCGAAGCGATATCCTGTGGACCAGTCTTGAGAAGGGGTTGATCCAGCGTAAGTAGCCATCTCGTATACAGTTCACAAACCACTCCGAGTAGAATGCCGGTATGTCAGTTCTTCTGCTTACCGAGATGACTTTCACTGATTACGTCCTTGGCACTGAAGCACGATCATTGTTGTGATTGTAGCGTTTAAGCGCTGATGCGTCAACGCCCCACGCAAGCTTCTAGATTCGGGCAGAAATCAAGGCATCTGGCCATGCCAGTGCTTTCGCCACCACGGTGTGCCATCGACCAAAAGCCCGTCGCCCAAACCGGTTCTCCAGGCTTGTCAGTACTGTGCAGAAAGTGCCAGTACGACACGCGCGGGCTGTAGAACCTAACCAGATTCCATTGTAGAGATAGTTCAAGGCTCGGATAGAGTAGGCTTGCGAAAGCTCGCGCTGCCGCGCCACGTTGCCGGAGCTCAGATGCCAATAGAAGCCTGTTGTGGTTTGTCGGATCAGCTAGCAGACGTGCGGTGGCATTCGCGTAATCCGCAGCATTATCCTCAAGCTCCGTGCCCTGATTCCATTCGAGCTGTTCTTGCTGCTGAGCCAACACGTTTACCAATTGTCCTCCCGGTTCCAGGCAGAACGACTCTACTGATCGATTTTCATCCGCGCACGGACTCGACACGAAGTGAGATATGCAGCATATTGTAAGCGCTTCCCCGATTTTTGTATTATTAAAAATGCTGCTTGTTTGACCATACCAATTATGACATAATGTGAATATGGCTTACCAAGCGGAGCGCGGACACATTCGTGTGGTCGCGGCATGATCAATGAAAAGTAACAATATCCGTGAGCTACTGATCGGCCTTGGCCCCTGTGAATTGGCCGACGCTATTCTTCGATTGGCATCACGGGACGATGAAGCGGATCGAGTTGTGAGGCGAATGGTCTCAATCCCAAGTGAAAAAGTCAAAGCGTTCAAGTCTAAACTCGCGGCGCTGAAAAGAACACGACGCTTTATCGACTGGCGAGGCGCGTCGAGCTTTGCGCATGAACTCGATCAGATGCTTGATGATCTGGAAGCAGGGTGCGATGATCCCGAAGTAGGACTTGAGCAGGTCATAGCGTTCTTTGAAGCGGATGAGCAGATATTTGAGCAGTGCGACGACTCTGGCGGCTATGTCGGCACGGTATTTCAATGCTCCGCATGCGATCTGTTCGTCCGCTATGCGTCTGACTACTCAGATAAGGCGCATTTAATCGACAGACTCATGAAGCTCTATGAATCGGATGAATATGGAGTGCGGGTTGAACTTATCAGATCGACGCACAGATTTCTGTCGAAGAAGATGCTTCGTGTATTGGCTGACCGGATCAGGCAGAAAATCAGAGAACAACCATATTCATATCATTGGTCTAATCCTTTGGCATCAATCGCGCGTTATCTTAAGGATGCTCCTATGTACGAGGAAGCTCTGAGGGCGGCGTGTCCTCAACTGAGTCTGAGGCAGTATCCCGATATTGCACAAGCCTATTTGGAAACAGGGGACGCTAAAACCGCGCTATCCTGGATGGAACGTGCTGGGGAATATGGTCATAGTGACTTAATGCTGCGTATACATACAGGACTTGGAAATATAGAGAAAGCGAAGGAAACGGCCTGGCAAATCTTTCACGAATACCGCAGCCAGGACAATTTGACGAAATTGCTCTCCGTGATTGGAGAAGACCGGCGTGAGCAAGTCGTGGCGGATGAAGTCAGGAGCATCCTGAGCTTGGATAGTTATTATGACTTCAACGCCACGTTTCTGATTGACATCGGCCGGATGGACGAGGCGGAGTGTTATCTACTGAACCATTCGGACAAATTGGACGGCGGCTATTACACGGGTCTTTTGCCGATGGCAGAGAGCATGGAGAAAGATGGACGTTATCTTGCGGCAACTGTGGTCTACCGGGCGCTTCTGGACTCGATACTCGCAAGAGGCGTCTCGAAATACTACCATCATGGTGTCCGGTATCTGACGAAGCTTGATTCCCTTGATGGTAGTATCGATGATTGGAAGGATTTTTCGGATCACGGAGCATATAAGGTATTGCTGCGTGAGGCTCACGGGCGAAAGACGGCATTCTGGTCACAGTACGGGAAGTAACGAGGAACGGATAATGACGACACAAGAAATCATTGCGGAGTTGACTTATAATAGCGGCGTGTTTCCACAACATGCAGTGACAGAGGCTATCAAGCAGCGTGAAGAGATCACCCCGGCGCTTATGCACATAATTGAAAATGCGACCACCAATATCGAAGACATTGCACTTCAGGAAGACTACATGGGTCACATCTTCGCTATGTATCTGTTGGCACAGTTTCGCGAGAAGCGCTCTTATCCAATCCTGGTGGATTTCGTCAGCGCTGACCAAAAATTGGTTGAACAGGCGCTGGGTGATGTCATCACAGAGGACTTGGGACGAATGCTGGCGTCTGTTTGTGGCGGCGATGTTGGCTTGATATGCGGCATGGTCGAAAATGTGAAGCTCGATAAATATGTGAGAAGTGCAGCGCTAGAAGCTCTTGTTGTTCTAGTGGCGCAAGAGGTTAAGACTCGCGGTGAGATAATAGCATACTTCCAGAGCCTGTTTCATGGAAAGCTTGAGCGCAACTTTGATTTCGTTTGGAGCAGTCTGGTCAGCCATTGCTGTGATCTGTATCCAGGGGAGATGGCAGAGGAGATCGAGCAGGCGTATTCCGATGGGCTTGTCGACACCACGTTTATCGGGGTGCAGGATGTGAATTGGTGTCTGGAAAAAGGCAAATATTTCGCTCTGGCAAAACTTGCCCAGGATAACAATAAGCATTTTATTGAAGATACAGCACATGATATGGCCGGGTGGGCTTGCTTTCAAGACTCACAACGATTCACAACGACATCGCCGACCGAGCAGACCTGGCAAACCACGCAATGGCAGGTCAAGCCGAAAGTTGGGCGTAATGCTCCTTGTCCATGTGGAAGTGGCAAAAAGTATAAGAAATGTTGTGGGAAATAATACCTGGTCTGTTCACGGCTACAGCATCTCAGCCGATATAGTGAAATGAGTCACGACAAAATATACGTGAGGGCAAGGAACTAATGGCAGCAATACCTCAAATATATCAACTCAGAGTAAGTCTCAACAACCTCGAACCGATCATCTGGCGCAGGTTCCAGGTTCGGTCGGACGTGAAGCTCACCAGACTTCATGACATGCTGCAGATATTGATGGGTTGGGAAAACTACCACCTGTACTGTTTTGATGTGGATGGTGTGGAGTATACAGACCCCGATTCCATTGAGGATGATATCTATGAACTCGGGCACCAGGACGGTTCGAAAATTAAGCTCTCCCAGGCTCTTGCGAAAAAGGGCGACAAATGCCTTTACCGATATGATTTCGGCGACAATTGGGAGCACACACTGCTTCTTGAGCAAATATCCGACCCCATACCCGATGAACGATACCCTGTCTGTCTGGACGGGGCAAGACGCTGCCCTCCCGAGGATTGTGGAGGTATCGGCGGATATGCCGAGCTTCTCCGAGTACTGGCTGACTCCGACGATGAAGAATATGAAGATATGAAACGCTGGATCGTGCCGCGCTTCGACCCAGAAAAGTTTGACTGCTTATTAGTAAACTGTGGACTTCCACGGCGGGTGATAGTGAAAGAATGAATCCGGAGGGCTTGGCGGTGAGAAGGCTAAAGATTGATCTGTCCGACCTTGAGGTGGCATTTACGATGGACCAGATGTCAGGTATTGAACATTATCTGGACTTGATTTTGCAGCTTGTTAGGATGGGTGCGTTCGCCTTGATTGGTGGCGCGGCTAACTAACCGAATCGCAACAAACTCTGCGCACAAAACTCTGCGCACATTTCATTGCCAGTCATCCCCTCTGCTGATATAATTGGAATCACGATGCCGACATATGGAATTGAAGAAGAAGTATTTATAACCGAGCCCGAGCGCCCCACGTTCGATTCGTTTTATTATCTGGCCAGGCTCCTTGCCAAGGACCCGGGGTTCTACTACACCCACTCTGCTCACAATTTTGCCCGGGGTAAGGACCTTAAGCAGGGATGGGTGAGTGGAGTCGAGATCAGCACAGGTGTGCATGAGGAAGTTGAGTCACTCACACAGGACTTAGCTAGGCGCAGAGCCGAACTTGCGTCAGTAACTACCGGCCTTGTCGTTCCTATGGGCCACCTTATCAACTATGATGCCCCCACCAACACCTGCGCTATCCACATTCACATCGGCGGGGTCGAAGACAAAAGACGGCTCTACGGCAATCTGATACATTTTCTGCCGATCCTCCCTTTGTTTACCGCCAATTCTCCTATGGTCAAAGGCAGGTATTTCGGCGAGTCGTATCGAATGTTCAAGTCGTTCGCCATCGGGCCGATCAAGAGTGATTGGACAGTGCGGTTTCAGGACGTGATCTTATCCAAGCGACTGGGTACGATCGAACTGAGAGCATGTGACACATGTTGGGATATGAATCGTATTCGATTACTGCTTATGGCGGTGAAGGCGATAGCCGAGCTGGACGAAACGCTTGAACCCAACATCGAACGATACAACGCTCTGCGTGACGATATTTGCCGCAGGGGAATTATAGATGAGACCAAGGGCCTGATAGACGAACTCAAGTCTATTGTCGACTTTCCGACCGAGTTGCTGACGCATACCGCCTCCGATGACTTGCGCGATTTGTATGAGAAAGATGGGCTCTTGGCGGCTTACAGCGCAATGGACAATGGTTATAGAAACGGCACGTTCGAGCCGAGGCCGGTCGAAAAGAGGCAGCGGACAGATATCATAAAAGGTACATTCGGTTTTTTGGCGTATTTCGTGCCGAGGCTGCCGTATTACGCCTGGAAAGGTCTTAAAGAGCAGGCATGATTTTTGTATATATACTTATAGCAATAGCAATATTGTGGCTGGGTGCGCTCACTTTTTTGCGCCGTGTGTGGTTCTATCGTGACCCTGTTCGCCAGCCGGACAGCCGCGACGGCGTGATTGTTGCTCCCGCAGATGGCCGGGTAGTCTATATCAAGCGCGTCAATGAGAACTCGATCTATGCCGAGAAACTGGGCGAGAAGATACCTCTGCCCGAGATCACCGGCTGCGACTATGATGAGAAAAATGGCTGGGCGATAGGCATATATATGTCACCCCTCGATGTCCACTTTAACTATACGCCTCTGCCGTGCACGGTCGAAAAGATTCACCGGGTCAGCGCAAAGCTCAATTTACCTATGCTCGATCTTTGGGAATATATAAGAGTGGTGTGGCTGAGGAAGATGGTCGATATGTTCGCCCGCCGCTACCATCTCGAGAATGAACGTAATACAATCTTCATAGACTCCAATGGTCTTAAGATGGCAGTGGTGCTGATTGCCGATAAGTTCGTAGCCAAGATCAGGTGTTTTGTGGAGCCTGGCGACAAACTGGATTACTCGCAGAAGCTCGGTTTTATCGAGCGCGGCAGTCAGGTCGATCTGGTGATCTTCTCGAATGATGTGGAGTTCAACGTCGGTGTGGGCGAACAGGTCTACGGCGGCAAGACAGTTATTGCCAGGCTTGTCCGCTCCCTCGAGGACGACAGAGACATAATGGCTGCAGGATAGGGGATATCTGATCTATGAAACGAATGGGATGTTTACTCTTTATAATAGTCCTGCTGGTAATCGGCTATGACCAGTGGCGCATAGAACAGCTCAGAAGCGAGGTCCGCGCCATCTCCGCCAAAGTTCATGTTCAGAATAAAGAAAAGAGCGCTTCGAGCACCGATCTGGTGACCGCTCTTGCCGAGGCTCAGCGCTATGCTAAGAACGCAAAAGAGCTGATAGCAAAAAAGAAACCTCAGCAGGCTCAAGTGGAACTTGATAAGGCTTTGAAACGTCTTAAATCGGCGAATGATGTTTCGAAAGACATCGTAGGAGATGCGGCGGAGTTTCTGGGCAATGCCCGCGACCGGACTGTCCGCACCTTCCAGAAGGCCTGGAACGATATCTCCGAAGAAGCAAAGATTGAGAAGAATAGTAAACAGGTAACAGGCAACAGTAAAAAGGCGACTGATAATAAGTAACGGTTAATAGGTAGCAGCATGAAAGTAGCGGCAATAGTGCCGGCATATAATGAAAAAGATCGCATATCTCTCGTGCTTGAAGCGATAAAGAACGCTCAGTTTGTGGACGAGATCCTCGTGGTCAGTGACGGCTCCACAGACGGCACGTATGAGTTAGTCTCATCCGATCCGGGCGTGCGGGTAATGAACCTGGAGACGAACCGCGGCAAGGGTGGGGCGATGCGCGCGGGCGCTCTCGGCACCGACGCGGACGTCATACTTTTTCTTGACGCCGATCTGGTCGGCATGGACGGCGACAAGGTGGACGCCATCATCAAGCCCGTCGCAAATGGCAAAGCGGATATGGCTATAGGCATATTCAACGGCGGCAGAGGACCGACCGACCTTGCGCAGTTTCTCACCCCCTATATCTCAGGCCAGCGGGCGATGCGCCGCGATGTTTTTCTGGATATCCCCGGCCTCGACGGTGTGCGTTCGGGCGTCGAAACAGCCATCACCAAGTATTTTCGCTCCCGCAACCTCAAAGTCAGCCGCGTTGCTCTTGCCGGCTGCACCCACCATATGAAAGAAGAGAAGCTGGGTTTCCTAAAGGGCTTTTCCGCGCGCATGAAAATGTACTACGACATCACCAAGATACTGCTCGATGGCCGCGAGTTCAGGAGTTAAACGTGCGGGCGAGCCTTGACACCAAGGCTCTTCATCCATATAATTAAGCCGTTGATGTGCGTATGAGAAGCGCTGTTTCGGTAACTGCCGGAGGGCGCTTTAATCTTGTAGGGGCAATATGAACCAAATCCTCATTGATCTGGCGCTGGAGTTGGGCAAACTCATAGCAATAGCTGTAGTTGTGCTTGTATTTATGCTCGTGGCAGTGCTGTATCTGGTTCTCAAGCTCAGATGGGTCATCGCCCGAATCCAATCGCGCCTTGGACCGAACCGGACAGGTCCCTGGGGCGTGGCGCAGACCGTGGCGGATGCCCTGAAGCTCTTTCAAAAAGAAGATATCATTCCCAAAGGCGCGGACAAATGGCTTTTTACCATTGCTCCCGCACTGGTGTTTATTCCCGCATATCTGGTCTATGTCGTCATTCCGTTCGGCGCGGGCCTCACTGCCCAGAGCCTCAATGTAGGCGTGATGTATATAAGCGCGATCTCATCTATCGGCGTTATCGGGATCATAGTCGGCGGCTGGGCGTCGAACAACAAATGGTCACTGCTGGGCGCATTTCGAGGCGCATCGCAGTTGATCTCATATGAAGTCCCGATCATACTCGCGTTGGTCGTGCCCGTGCTGATAAACGGTTCTCTCGACCTCAACACGATAGTTGCGAATCAATCAGGCGGGTTCTGGCACTGGGATTTGTTTACGGGTTTTCCGATGCTGCCGCTGGCGTTTCTGATGCTGGTCATAGCCGGGCTTGCAGAGATCAACGTCACACCGTTCGACATTATGGAAGCCGAGTCCGAGCTTGTAGCCGGTTTCAACACCGAGTATTCGGGGATGAAGTTTGCTCTGTTTTTCCTGGCGGAGTTTGCCGAATCGTTTACTCTTTCAGCGATAATCACGACGCTATTTTTAGGCGGATATCAGCCGCCTCTTCATATACTCGGCGGCCAGCTTACAGGGATAGCATTTTCAGCGGTATCGCTTTTCTGGTTTATGGCCAAGTGTTGGGTGCTTGTAGTTTTCATCATGTGGGTCCGTTCGACCCTGCCTCGTGTGCGTGTCGATCAGCTTATGAACCTCTCCTGGAAGGCTCTCATTCCGACCGGGCTTGTCAATCTGCTCCTTACCGGCGCATATGTGGTTTTCTGGATGCATAAATAATGTCTACCATACTCAGTGATATAAAAAACTCATTCGTGAGTATCATAAAGGGCCTTAAGGTCACTGCCATAAACTGGAGCATTTTGCGCCCGTGCGTGACCGAGCTTTATCCCGAGCAGAGACCGCAGCTTCCCGAGGCCTATCGGGGAATGCCGACGCTGCCTGTGAGGCCGGAGACCGGTCGGTCGGACTGCATCGCGTGCGGTGCGTGCGCTCGCATGTGCCCTGAGCATATTATTACAGTGGAAGTCGACAAGACAGACCCCAAGGACCGCAAACCGGCGAAGTTTTCCATAGATATATCGCGGTGTATGTTTTGCGGGCTGTGCATGGAGGTCTGCCCTAAGGGCTGCCTCAGACCGGCGCGAACATTTGAGCTGGCAAGCCGCACCCGCGAGGGAATGATATACAATCTCGATAAGTTAAATGAACTCGGCGGCCAGCTTCCGCCTGAACCTGAGACTAAGTTGGAAAGTTAAAAAGTCACAAAGTCTAAAAGTTGCCGTGATCAATAGCATTGCCGTGCTTTTTGACTTTCCAACTTTTTGACTTTTAGACTCGATAAACTATTATGCATATATTAGGATTCTATATAACCGGATACCAGGTAGCCTTTATAGCCGTGGCGGGCATCACTGTGCTCTCGGCCATCGGCGTGGTGCTGCTGCCGAATATACTGCGCGCGGCTCTGTGCCTTGGGCTTATGCTCTTCGGCGTGGCAGGCATCTATGCACTGATGAACGCGCCGTTTTTGGCAGCGGTCCAGGTGATGATTTATGTCGGCGCGATCACGACAATGATCATTCTCGCGATTTTCCTTTCGCACCGGGTCATGAAGATCGGCTTTTCTCAGGCTATCTACAATCCACTGCTTGCAGCCGCCGCGGCTGGCGTGATGTTTTTGTTTTTGTTTGTCACCGTCGCCAACTCCGTATGGGTCAGGCATGTTGCGGCAAGCGGGCCTGCAAAGTCGGGCGTTGGGATAGATGCGGTCGCAACTGCTTTGCTCCAGCCTTATGTGTTTCCATTCGAGCTTGCATCCGTGGTGCTGCTGGCTGTTTTAATTGGCGCAGTTGTGATAGCCAAGGAGGATACTGAAGATGCATAGCGCATATGGTATTCCGATAAGCTGGATTCTGACTGTCGGCGCGATGCTTTTTTGCATAGGCCTCTTCGGTATGATGGTCCGCCGCAGCGCAATCGGCATGCTCCTTTCGATAGAGCTTATGCTCAATGCTGCCAATATCAATCTGGTCGCATTCGGGTCATATCTCAAGCTGCCTGTGATCGCGGGTCAGGTCTTTGCGGTGTTTGTAATAACTCTGGCTGCCGCTGAGGCTGCAGTCGGGCTTGCTATTGTAATCAACATATATAGAAACGAACAGCATATCGACGCCGACAAGATCAGCGCGATGAAATTGTAGTAGGGGAGGCCGGATGCGAAAGGTTTTTACTTGTCTGGTCATGCTCTTGTCGCTGAGTGCGGCTTGTTTTGCTCAGCAGCAGACTTACCAGATAACGACCACATCCTGGCATGGCCTTTCGGGTCTATATGTAGTGCCGACTGCGCGCAGTTTGGGCCGCGGTCAACTTGCCATGGGATATAATGAGTCCCGCCACGCCGAGTTTATAGGCAACGGTCGATTTCTTGATAGGCAGGTCCGTGCAACTCTGACATACGGCATTTCAGACCGTGTAGAGGTATCGGGCAACTATATAAGGGATCTGCTCACGGCAGGCGACGGTTTTAAGCCTGTCCTGTCGAACGAGAGCTTCAACACATTCAGCGCGAAGTGGCGAGTCTATGACGAGACAAAAAAACGTCCGGCCCTGGCTCTGGCTGTGAGAGATGTATTCAACGACATGCAGGATGTCGAGCCGTTTACTGATGTCAATAACGGCACCAAATACTTTTTGCTTGCGACTAAAAGGCTTATCTACAAGCAGGATACGGGCCGTTTCGTGGACGGCACAATAGGCATTACTAAAGACGATCAAAAGGTAGCCGGCCTCTTTGGTATGGAGATGGCCTTATCGCCGAATATAAGTTTTATAGCAGAGGGTATGTGGGACTCGCCCTACCTGAACTTCCGCGGCATATATTTGCAGCCGCACAATATAGGCACAAGCGATCATTCGGGGCGTTTCATTTTCGATACGGGTTTTCGCATATATCCGGACGTGCTTCCGGGTTTTGCGATAGACCTTGGTTTTGTCGCCGACAGTCAGCCTGAGTATTCGTGGGGATTCAGCTACGTAGCGGGTCTATAATATAGGCCGGTTCCAATGAACCGAATGGATAATATTATCAACGACAACTGTGTATATGGTTGGAAGACATGGGCGCTGTATGGTATCCTTGCGGCGTGTATGGTATTGTTGCCGCCTCTGATGGTGTCGAGCGGGCTGCCGAGCATCGGCAGTTCATGGGAGACATCTTCTCGGGTATTTGAGATGTTCGGCTTTTGTTCCATGGCTGCGCTGGCTGTTGTTGCTTATGTCGAGTTCCAGAGACGCAGGTCCGCCGGTCTTATCGGCATTGTATCGGTAGTACTGTTTGTGCTTGTTTTTGGGCATATCGCGATGCTTGTAAGTGAGTACACATACAAGTCCTGCGACTATGATTGCTATACTAATGCCGCAGATGCAATCCTGCATGGCCGAGATCCATATTTCGGCACAGGCTATTTGTATCCGCCGGTCCTTGCGGAGAGTATAGCGGGTGCTTATAGGGTCCTGGTTGGGTCTGCGCATACATTCGGCGTAAAAACGACTGATGCGCAAGTCTGGTCGTATATATTTTATCTCTGGCAGTGCGCCCAGTTTTTTCTGGCAATCGCGGCGTATTTGCTGAGTATGAGGTTCGTAAAGGCGCTGGGCGGCAGAGGGGTTTTGCCGATGCTGCTTGTAGCGGCAGTGTTTGTGTTCAATATTCCTTTGATCCGGGCACTTAGGTGGAACCAGGCGAACCTGTTAATGCTGGTGGCGATATTGTATGTGCTCGCCATGGGCGGCAAGCGGCCCTGGTTTGCAGGGGTGATGCTCGCATTAGGCGCGTGCATTAAGCTATATCCTGTGGCGATCTTGGCGCCTGCGGCTGTAACCCGGCGCTGGCGCACATTGGCAGCTTTTGCAGTTGCACTTCTGGCAATTATTGCGCTGGATGGAAGTCTCGGCGGGCGATTTGATGTATGGCGATGGTATTATGAGTTCTCGCAGGGTTTCCCGAACGGGTTTCCGCTGGCTTCCGTCTATCGCGACAACAGCCTGTATGGCATTATTACAAAGTCGGCCTGGTTTTTTTCTGTCGGTCCGAGTTTTCACAATGCTTATGCCGTTGCAATGGTTCTCTGGCGTATTTTGGCAATTGTCGCTATCATATATGTCGCAGTAAGAGCTGTAAAACGAGAGAAGTCTTTTGCGGCATGCGTCAAGAGTGCTGATGCATGTGAGACGGCTCCGGCCGAGACTATCCGGTTTACCGGACATTGTATGGATATACTGGCTCTTGCATTGGTTCTCTCGCCATTGGTTTGGGAGCATCATTATGTGCTGGCCGTGCCTATAGTTTTGTGGTCGATCATGTGCCGGCACAGGCGAAAACCGTGGCTTGTCGGTATAGGAAGCCTGCTGATACTGCTTCCGCCGTCTTTCGATGTGTGGCTTTTCAGCTATCATCGAATCGTGGGGCTGGCAATGCTGATCGCATCGAGTTCACCTATTGTGGACTTGGTCGAGCATCAGAAGAATATAGATGATTTACAGGTGTTGGGGTAGTAATCGCATCCTGTCATTTTGCAAGTAGCGGGGCTACAGGCGGATGCAATTAATCGCGAAAGCCCGAAAGAGCGAAAACGCGAAAGTCATGATATGAAAGATTATCATATAAACATTTTCTATAGTGAAGAGGATGACGGTTATATCGCCGATATTCCTGATCTTCGGGCATGTTCGGCTTTCGGTAAGACCCCTGAAGAGGCCCTGGCGGAAGTGCAAACAGCCAAGGATGCCTGGATGGAAGCAGCACGCGCTAAGAGCAAGCCAATACCGAGGCCGAAGTATCGTCCTGCAATTTACAAGGTGGCGTGAGCTATGCAAAACTCGGCACTTACAGTTATTGGGAGTGTCCTTGTCGGTGTTGCCGTTCCAACCATAACGTACTATCTGACCAGGAAGAAAGAGATCGAAGCTGACTGGCGTAAACGCAAGCTGGAGCATTACACGGAGCTTTTCTCTGCAATATCTGGCCTTGCTGTTGATAATCAAGATGTCGAAGCGACCATCAGGCTGTCACATGCAGTAAATACTATTGGGCTGGTTGCACCACAGTACGTTGTTGATGCATTAATGGGATATTATTTTAAGGCTAATACATCTGAGCATGACCTTATGCTAAATCGCCTTATATTGGCTGTGAGAAAAGACATTGGAGTCAAGAACGATAACTCGGACACATTTTGTTTTCGTCTTGTTGGAAATATAAAGTCCAAGCAGAAAGTGCATTGACTTAACTTTATGAATAACTCAAAACTCATAACTCATAACTCAAAACACGCAACTCGAAAACCGGAGCGCAGCGCATGATTGAATACACATGGCTGATACCCGTATTGCCGGTTGTCGCCTTCGCGCTCATTCTTACGTTCGGCAAAAAGCTTCCCGGCCAGGGTGCGTATGTCGCAATCGCAGGCATGCTCGCATCTTTCGTGATGGCTGTTATGGTGGCTGCGAAGTGGCTGCTGGGCGGAGTGCATGACGGCCCGCTGAGCGTGACCATCCCCTGGATGCCCGCCGGTAATATAAATATCGACATGGGTTTTTCCGTGGACGCGCTCACATGTGTGATGCTGCTGGTCGTGACGGTTGTCGCCTCGATGGTAATGATCTATTCCATCGGCTATATGCACGGCGACAAGCGCTACCCGCGATATTTCGCGTATGTCTCGCTCTTCTCGGCTGCGATGCTCACGCTCGTGATCGCAAATAATATCCTGCTGATGTTTATGGCGTGGGAGCTTGTCGGTCTGACGAGTTATCTGCTGATCGGGTTCTGGTTCGAGAAACCCTCGGCCATGCGCGCTGCCAAGAAGGCTTTCTTGGTCACCAGGGTCGGCGATGTCGGGTTTATGGCGGGCATGATGCTGCTCTTTATCAAGACCGGCTCGTTCAATCTCTTCGGCTCAAACGGAGTCTTTGAGAACCTGGATAAGCTCAAGGTTCTGGTTCATATCGGACCATGGATGATTCCTCTTGCAGGTCTTGCGGGGCTGCTGCTCTTCTGCGGAGCAGTGGGCAAATCGGCGCAGTTCCCATTGCATGTGTGGCTGCCGGACGCCATGGAGGGCCCGACACCGGTCTCAGCCCTGATCCACGCCGCCACGATGGTTGCGGCGGGCGTATACCTGGTCGCCAGGATGTATCCGGTATATCTTACCGACACCAGCGGAATTGCGCTGCACACAGTCGCATATATCGGGGCGTTTACTGCCCTCTTTGCTGCATCTATAGGCATAGCTCAAAACGACATCAAGAAGGTCCTTGCCTACTCTACGGTGAGCCAGCTCGGATATATGATAATGGCTCTGGGCGTGTTCGGCTATGTCGCCGCGATCTTCCATTTGATGACGCATGCTTTCTTCAAGGCGCAGCTCTTCCTCGGCTCAGGCAGTGTGATCCACGGCACGGGCACGCAGGATATGCGCGAGATGGGCGGCCTCAAAAAGAAGATGCCCTGGACTTACTGGACGTTCCTAATCGCGACCCTGTCTCTTTGCGGAATACCGTTTGTGACAGCCGGAGGCTGGAGCAAGGAAGAGATATTAACAGTCGCATTCCATACCAATAAGATCGTGTTCTGGGCGGGCGCACTGGGAGCATTTGTAACAAGCTTTTATATGTTCCGCCTTATCTATATGACTTTCCACGGTGAGCCTAAAAACCACGAGATACATGCGCACGAAAGCCCCAAGGTGATGCTCGTGCCTCTGGTGATCCTGGCGACTCTGGCGGTTTTCGCCGGATATGTAGGCACACCGTTTAAGAACGCTTTTGAGCACTCCATGATGCCGGTCCTCGGCCATCATTATGAGACTGTTCTCGAAAGCGCACTGGAAGGCGCTCATATGACGAGCGGTTTCTTTACTCCGGTCTTTTTGATCGGAACATGCGCCGCTCTGCTGGGGATACTGCTTGCCACCATGATCTGGAAGTGGCATGTCATCAAGATTGAAAAGCTGGAGCCTGCATTCGGCTGGCTCGCTAAGATAGTTGCCAACAAATACTACATCGACGAGATATATCACGCCACGATCATTCGTGGGATTATGCTTGTCGCGGCTTTCCTGTTCTGGTTCGATAAGTGGATAATCGACTACGTAATAGTAAACGGCGTCGGCTATCTCTCGCTTGTCGTATCCAGTGTCTGGAACTGGTGCGATAAGAATATCGTGGACGGCCTGGTCAACCTGACGGGCTGGATAACAGGCACACTCGGGCGCGGGCTGCGCTACATTCAGACCGGCGTCGCAGAGCAGTATGTCTTTCTATTGGTTGTATCGATCGCGCTGATGAGCGTGGTTGCTTTGGTTGCGGCCGTATTCGGCCATCACTCGGAGGTATCATGGGTTCCACCAATCACTGGATTCTTCCATTAATTACATTTCTGCCGCTAGTTGGAGCGGTGCTCATAATGTTTATTCCCAAGGAGAAGCCCAACGCGATCAAGGGGCTGTCGATCCTGATCAGTATTATTCCTCTGATCATGTCGGTCTGGCTCTGGTTTGCGTACAAGCACAGCGGGATGCAGTTCCCGAACGGGTTACAGTTCGGCATTAACGTGCCGTGGATATCGAGCATCGGCGTGAACTTTGCGATGGGTGTGGACGGTCTGAGTGTGCCTCTCATATTCCTGACGACTCTGCTGACGACCCTGAGCCTTATCTATTCGCACTTCATCGAGGTCCGTCCCAAGGAATATTTCTGGATGTTCCTGCTCCTTGAGACGGGTATGCTGGGTGTCTTTACGTCGATGGACTTCGTGCTCTTCTTTGTGTTTTGGGAAGTCTCGCTGGTCCCGATGTATTTCCTGATCGGCATATGGGGCGGCCCGCACAGAGAATACGCCGCTATCAAGTTCTTCTTATACACGATGGTCGGCAGTATGGCTATGCTCCTTTCGATCCTGGCGATGTATTTCCATACGAGCGCGCCGGGCGGTGGCCACACGTTCAGCATGCTGGCGATGGCTCAGCAGGCAATGGCAAATGGCGACGCGGTGCCGGTAGGTATGGCCGCGCTGGTATTCTGGGGGCTGTTCCTCGGTTTTGCCGTAAAGGTCCCGATGTTCCCGTTCCATACATGGCTGCCGGATGCTCACGTTGAGGCTCCGACTGCAGGTTCGGTTATCCTTGCCGGTGTCCTGCTTAAGATGGGAACTTACGGTTTTATTAGAGTTATGCTTCCTATGATGCCAGGGCAGTTCGCTCGTTTTTGGTGGGTAATAGCAGTTTTGTCGGTCATCGGGATTATCTACGGCGCATTTGTAGCCATGGCTCAGAAAGACCTCAAGAAGCTGATCGCTTACTCGTCCGTAAGCCATATGGGTTACGTGACATTGGGCTGCGCTGTTGCGGCGAGCGGACTGGGGACTTTCGTCACAAGACAGTCCGCGTTAAACGGCGCTCAGATGCAAAACTTCAGCCACGGTTTGATAACGGGCGCACTCTTCCTTCTGGTGGGTGTCGTCTATGAGCGCGCGCACACCAGGGATCTGGGCGCATTCGGGGGTTTGGGCGCTAAAGTGCCCATATATGCCGGAATGCTTTCGTTCTGCAGCTTTGCGTCACTCGGCTTGCCGGGTATGACGGGCTTCATCGCCGAACTCTCGGTCCTCACCGGCGCATACGCAGCCAGTCCACTGCTGGCGGGGCTTGCACTGATCGGAATTGTAGTGACGGCGGCATATATGCTCTGGATGCTCCAGCGAGTGCTGCTTGGCCCGCTCAATCCGAAGTGGGACAAGATGCCGGACGCGGACGGCCGCGAGATCGTAAGCGTGGCTCCTCTGATGGCCTTAACACTCTTCTTCGGTGTAATTCCAGGCCCGGTGATGGCGTTCTTCAGCAATGCGTCTAGGGCCATTATAGGTGTGCTGCATTAAGTGTTAGGGTTACACGGAGCAACCAAAATGGATCAATTCCAAATAAGTATACCGATAGAAGCCATAAAAGAACTGTGCAAGAAATACCGGGTCAAAGAGCTTGCGCTATTCGGGTCAGTTTTGCGTGAGGATTTCAGGCCCGACAGTGATATTGATGTTTTAGTCGAGTTTGAATCGGACGCGCATATCGGTTTTCTTGGAATGGCTGCGCTTGCCCGTGAATTATCTGGTCTTCTTGATCGTAATGTTGACCTTGTTCCAAAAGGTGGTCTTAAGAGGAGAATTAGAAAACCTGTCTTGGATAGTTCCATGGTGATATATGCGGCGTGATGAACTGCTTTATCTTCAGGATATTGTTGAGGCTGCAGATGATATAGCCGATTTTATTGCCGGATTGCAGCCGGAGACTTTCGCAAGCAGCAATTTGGTGCAAAGCGCTGTTCTTCAGAAGCTTCTTGTGATTGGCGAAGCTGCTGCGCATGTTTCTCAGCAGACTAGTGAATGCCATTCGAAAATAGAATGGAGTGACATAGTGGCATTTAGAAATTTTGCAGTTCACGCGTATTTTGCGGTCGATTGGGATCGTGTTTGGGATGCGGCTACAATGGATGCCCCACTTTTGCGTAATCAGATACAACAAATAATTAATGAAAGCTCTTTATAACTGATAACGTTATGCAAATAGGCAATATAATACTAATATCACCAGCCATATGGCTCACCGCCTCAGCAATTATCGTGTTGCTGCTGGGTGTTTTCGCGTCCAAGCGGCCCGATAAGGGTCTGGACCACTGGTTTCCGACTCAGTATGCGGCTCCGGTGCTTACCTTTTTCGGTCTGGTACTTTCGGGTGCAGTGATCTGGTTTTCGCTGGGGCTTGTCAGTAAGACATCGCAGGGAGCGATCAACGGCGTCCTTACTGATTTTCCCGCAGTGGGGCTGTTTGTGACTGCCGGCGGTCATGCCCAGCTTACAGTCGATCCGTTTGCTGCGATACTCTCGTTCGTGGCTATAGCTGGGACTCTGATCGTAATGCTGATCTCACTCGGCCACTTCGGTGAGCACCAGATACACAAGGCCGAATACTACTCGCTACTGATGTTCGCCACAGTCGCCGTGTGCCTCGCTGCTGCGGCTTCCGATCTAATCGCGATATATCTTAGTATCGAGTTCTTGAGCTTGTCGAGTTATGTGCTGGCAGCGTTTGCCAAGTCGGACAGGCGCTCAGCCGAAGCCGGGCTCAAGTATTTCCTGTATGGCGCGGCGTGCTCGGCTATAATGCTCTACGGAATGTCTATCCTGTTTGGTATAACAGGCGGCAACACTTCTCTGAGCGCGATAGCGGCAGGCTTTTCTTCCGACAAGGTGGCCTTTACAGGCGCGGGCTGGGTAGCTGTCATGTTCACCCTTGTGGGCATGGGGTTCAAGCTTGCTCTGGTGCCGTTCCACTTCTGGGCCCCCGACACTTATGAAGGCGCGCCTACTCCGGTCACTGCGTTTCTCTCAGTTGTAAGCAAGTCCGCAGGGTTGGCTGTGATTATACGCTTCATTACAGTGGTTGCAACCCCGTCGAATCCGATTTCATTGAGTTGGTATTGGATTCTGGTAGTGCTCACGACTTTGAGCATGTTCTACGGCAACCTGGTAGCCATCTGGCAGCGCAATATCAAGCGAATGCTGGCGTATTCGAGCATTGCCCAGGTCGGGTATATGATGGTCGGCGTGCTGGCCGCCATGCATACATTTAACCGGGGCGGATCGGCTCTTGGTGTGCCGAATGCATCCGTGCGAGCGGATGTGATAGGCGGTTCGCCTATGGATATACAGGGTGTGCTGATATATGTAATGGCATATCTGTTCATGAACCTTGGCGCATTCGCGGTAGTGGTTGCTGTAGGCAAGCGCCTGCGTTCTGACGCGATTGAAAGCTATGCCGGTCTGATGAAACATGCGCCTTTTTATGCATCGGCTTTGGCAATATTTCTGGTATCGCTTGCGGGCGTGCCGCCCACGGCAGGCTTCCTCGGCAAGCTCTTTGTATTTGGAAGCGCGATCAATGTCGGCAGCCCCGAGATGATTGTCCTGGCGATTTTGGGCGTTGTCAATAGCGTCATTTCAGCGTATTATTACCTGAATGTGGTGCGGCTGATGTTCTTTATGCCTGCCAAGGAAGAGATCAAGATTGTGGGTGGTTCGGCTGTTAATGCGGCTATTGTGATAATGCTTATTCTGACGCTCACTCTGGCCATATTTGCTAAACCGGTATCGGATATTACGGCAAATGCCGTTTATGCTCATAACGTGGTTCACATCTTATCGAGCCCCTAGTAGGGGCAGCCTACTTGTTTCGATTAGGAAACGTCTGGATGTGAACCTCTCTGTTGGGGCAGATTTGCAATCTGGCCCCTTTGGGGCAATCTCGGGATTTGAGATACCGTTAACCACTAAGCCTGCACATAAGTGTTAGGTAGTGGCATCAGAGATGCCATTTGGCCCTTTTCGGCGCAGATTTTAAATCTGCCCGAACAAAGCGGAGACACATTTCTTAAGATGCGTTCGCCCTGGGGTTGCCTACTTGTTTCAATTAGGAAAACGTCTGGGTGTGAACTGTTTGTTTGTCATCCGTACACAGACGTTTTATTAGAAGTTAGAAAAACGGAAAGACTGCAATGGGAGAAATAACACAACAAGAAGCAATTAACGTATGGAAAGTAGCGCAGGAGAGGGTTAAGGACAAAGTCATCGCCCCGACGTTGTACATAGCGCTGGAGAAGGCGGTCGGCATAACAGTCGAGGACGGCCAGTTTATACTGGGGTTCAGCAACGCCGATGCTCCGATGGCCGGTCACCTTCGCAGTGCGCAGTATCTTGCTATAATCGAGCAGTCGATAAGCGAGGTATTGAAGAAGAAAGTCCGCCTTAAGACCATTGACGGCACCACTCTTGCGGACTATGAGAATCAGAAAAGACTTTACCAGGCGCGCGAAGCCACCGCCGAGACAGTCAGCGCTCAGCATGCTCGGGATCGCCAGATAGCTCAGGCCTGGGAAGAAGTCACCGAGAAGATCACCAGAGGATACGCCAAACTCCAGCAGAGGCAGTTCGCGCAAAACCGCGCCAAGTTCATCAGATGGGGGCTTGGAATAGTCCATGAGGCCGTAGTAAAGTTCAATTATACCGATGAATCAGATGATGCGCACAAGCGCGCACTTGCCAGAATGTTCGAGAAGTTCGCGACTTCAATTAACATATCCAGCACATGGCTTGCCTATGAGTACTTCAGACTTCGCGAAGAAGGCAAGTTCAAGTGAGAAGATTACGTGGCTTTTCGCTCATCGAGCTGCTTGTCGTTATAGGCGTCATTGCAGTTCTTGCGGCGATCATGGCTCCGGTCTGTGTCAATGCAAAGAAATCAGCGGTGCGCTCGGCATGCCAGTCAAATTTGTCCCAGATAGGCCGGGCGTTTAATGCTTACCTGTCTGATTACGATAGCTCCTATCCAAACACCGACAATCAGTATCTGTGGTCGGGCTATTACTGGCGTGAGACAATGCGCCGGTATGTAGGCATAAGCAGGGCTGCCGGTTCGGAAGGGACCAGGCAGATGATCCTTGCCTGCCCCGCCGACCCGACTCCATCAGGCATATACGCGGGTACGTCATACGCTTATTCGGCTGCATTTTATATGACTCCAGAGCAGGTCGATTCGGTGGCAGATGGGAATTATCTGCGCACCAAATACAGCGCCACAAATCCGAAGCTGCCCTGTTCGACTATTAAGGCATCGCTGGTCAAGTTTGCCTCCAAGAAGATCATGGTGGCCGAGTATTGGACACTGCACAGTGCAAATACCAAAGTCGGCTGGTATGACGGCCCCGAATCGGGAAACGACCCCTGGAGCGGTGCGCGCAACTCTCTGTTTGCGGACAATCACGTCAAATTCGTGCCGACTAAGCAGATACATCCGGCGCAGAGCCCCCTGGTTTCCAGACCTCGCTCTCTGCCTGATATCAACCTGACAAGAAACGGCGTTTATGGGAAAGATATAGACTGATTGTATTGTAGGGTCGAAGCATTTGCCCTCAAATGATGCAAAGCGCAAAATAATCAGCCTGTGTGCTAATGCGGTCTTTCTATGGAATTTTGCCGCAAATGCTTCGACCGATGGCTTATGAAAGAAATTAACGCGCAAGAGATAACTAAACAAGTCAAGGAAGCCTGTATCGAGGCATGTTTTGTCCTGCCGGACGATGTTCTCGACTCGCTGAAGCACGCCTGGGATATAGAAGAATCTCCTGCCGGCAAGACTGTAATCGATGAGATTGTCGAAAACGCTGAGATCGCCAGAACCGAGCGCGTTCCGATCTGTCAGGACACTGGCCTCACGCTTGTTTTTGTTGAGCTGGGGCAGGATGCGCATATAGTCGGCGGCTATATGTATGACGCCATAAACGAAGGTGTGCGCCGGGGTTATGAAGAGGGCTATCTGCGCAAGTCGATTGTCCGTCATCCTCTGGACCGGGTCAATACTTCCGACAACACCCCCGCAGTTATCCATACTCAGATAGTTCCCGGCGATGGCCTGCGCATCATAATAGCCCCCAAGGGCGGCGGAAGCGAGAACATGAGCATTGCGCGAGTGCTCAAGCCTGCCGAGGGACTCAACGGCGTCAGAAAATTCGTGGTCGATACTGTCCGCAGCGCGGGATCGAGTCCCTGTCCGCCAATTATTGTCGGCGTCGGCCTCGGCGGCACAATTGAGAAAGCTGCACTGCTCTCAAAAAAAGCCATCCTGCGCAAAGTAGGTGAGCCGAGTCAAAACCCGATAGACGCCGGGATCGAGAGTGATCTGCTTGAGGCTGTTAATCGAACAGGTGTGGGACCGTCCGGCCTGGGCGGCAGAGTGACTGCTCTGGCTGTGCATGTAGAGTCTTACCCATGCCATATAGCCAGCCTGCCTGTTGCTATTACGATCCAGTGCCACGCCGCGCGGCACAAGGAGATTGTGCTCTGATGAACGCAATCCGCCTGACGACACCTCTGACAGACGATGTAATCGAGCAGCTCCATGCAGGCGATCATGTTCTCCTCTCGGGCACCGTCTACACCGCGCGCGATGCAGCCCATGCCCGCCTTATTGAGCTTCTTAGGCAGGGTAAGCCTTTGCCGTTCGATATAAAAGACCAGGTCATATACTATGTCGGACCGACACCGGCCAAGCCCGGCCATGTAATCGGTTCGGCTGGGCCAACCACATCCGGCAGAATGGACTCATTTACTCCCGAACTCCTCAAGGCTGGCCTCAAAGGGATGATCGGCAAGGGCCAGCGAGATCAGAGCGTTATCGATGCAATCGCGGCAAATAAAGCCGTCTACTTCGCCGCGACAGGCGGAGCAGCAGCAATGCTTGCAAAGCGTGTGGTTTCATGTGAGGTTATCGCTTACGAAGACCTCGGCTGCGAAGCCATACGCAAGCTGGAAGTGAAGGACCTGCCCCTGATCGTAATCAACGACTGCCATGGCCGTGATTTTTACCGTGAGAACCAGGAGAGATACGCAAAATCTTTTCTGGGCGATTGACCTAGCGCAGCGAGGAATCCGCTTTTATACATTCAACCCAATCACATAATTGACTGCATCGCCAAGGTTGTTCGCTATGTAGTCCGGTTGGCAAGCGAGCTTTTTGGCGGACTCCACAGTGTTCATTCCGCTCAGTACCAATATAGTTCGGCACCCAGCAGCCTTGCCTGCCCCGATGTCCTTTTCGCTGTCGCCGATCATAAATGATTTTTTGAGGTCGATATTGTAGTCTGACGCGGCGGCCATCAGCATGCCTGCATTAGGTTTCCTGCATGCGCATTTCTCGGAGGCCATGTGTTTGCAGTAAGAAAAGCTGGTTATCCTGCCGCCTGCGGCCTCGACCTGCCTGGTTATCTCGGTCTGTATGGCAGCAAGATCGTCTTCCCGGATCAGACCCTTCGCCACTCCCTGCTGGTTTGATATTATATGCACTTCAAAACCGGCATCATTGAGTTTTTTAATAGCTTCAGGCGCGAATGGAAAGACCTTTAGTTCATCGAGGTTCTTGACGTAATCGTCCCTGTCTTCGTTTATTACCCCGTCCCTGTCCAGAAAAACAACCTTCATAAATTCTCTCAACAACCTCATAGTAGCTCCCTCTCCTGGGGGAGAGGGTTGGGGTGAGGGCGCCACACAGCACTAATTAACCCCACGACCAAATATAAAATACAAAATACTAAATCGAAAGCTCATGCATCATGCATGTGAATATCATATGCCCGATAATGAGGTGAACGTCTTCAATGCGCTGCATGTTGTCGCTGTTTACTATAATCGACTTCTGTGCTGTCTGTGCGAGCTTGCCACCGGAGAACCCGGTCCATCCAAATGTGATCGCGCCCATTTCATTTGCTTTTTCGACTGCCTTTATCACATTTGGTGAGTTTCCACTTCCGCTGATAGCTATCACCACGTCGCCCGGGTCGAGGAAGCTGTCCAATTGCTCGGCAAATATGCAATCGTAGCCATTGTCATTAGCCCATGCGCATATAAGAGGCGTGCAGTCCGTGAGTGAGATGACCTTAAACCGTCTACCAGTGCACTCTTTAATTCCTTTTTGCAGGTCTTCTGCCACATGACTTGCTGTCGCGGCGCTGCCGCCGTTGCCGAGTATGAAAACCTGCCTGCCCTCGGCATAAGCATTCTTAAGAGTATCGATAACATCCCGGATAGAATCTTCCGGCAGATCATAGATAGCTTTATTTACCAGGTCCAGATAGTCGGTTATCGCGGACATTTCATGCTCCTATCTTTTAACGTTGAAGATGACTTTTGACCCGTCGCGGGACAAGTTTATCGGCAGTTCACGCAGATGAGCAAGTTTTTTGCGCACTGCTGCCCGGTTTTCAGGCGGAGCGCACACCAGGAAGAATCCGCCTCCCCCCGCTCCGGTTATTTTGCCGCCCAGGGCGCCCGCCGACATTGCAAAGTCATAGAATTCGTCAATCTGAGGATTGGATACCCCTGTTGCGAGCTGCTTCTTTTTTATCCATCCGTCGCGCAGCGTCTGTCCAAGTGATGCTATAGCTCCATGTTTGAGATGTCTGGCAAGGTCATCAGCCTGATCTCTCATTTGCGTAAGCAGAGCCATCTTGTTTACTATATTACTCTTCTGCTCAGTCAATACGTCCGATGATTTCCTGGTGGTTCCGGTATAGAAGAGCAGCAGGCTCTCGCACAGGCGCTGACGCGTGCCTTCATCCAAGTCTATGCCGGTCACTTCTACTTCTTCTTTCGGGTAGAACTTGAAATGTCTCAGCCCGCCGTATGCGGCTATATACTGGTCCTGCTTGCCTATCGGCTTGCCGAGGATATTGATCTCAATCTCGCATGCCTGTCGCGCAAGAGTTTCGGCAGTCACTGTCTCGCCCTTGTATGCATACAGCGCATTTAGCAGTCCGACGGTTACCGTGCTTGACGAGCCCAGCCCCGAGCCTTCGGACGGGATATCGGCCATCGTCGCGACCTCGATCCCGCTGTTTACCCCCACCATTTTCATGGTTTCGCGGACCAGTTCGTGCTGTATCTCGCTTACATCGCCGACCATCTCGGTGCGCGTATAACCTACACGGATCAGATCGTCAAATCTCTCTTTAACTATAACATAGATATATTTGTCTATTGCAGTAGAGACGATTGATCCGTATTCTTTGTCATAGAAGCCTTTGAAATCGGTTCCGCCACCCGCAAAACTGATCCTTAGGGGCGTTTGAGTGATAATCACGTCCGCAAACCTCCTGTTCCCTAGGCATTTTACCATACGTAGAGGCACTCTCTCAAGCAAAAGTCTCTTCTGCGCTTGTGTTGTTTGACCACGGCGGCGCTGATTGCGTATAATACTCTGGGTTTTAAGCGGTGCCATGCCGCATTAAGGACACCGGAAAGGCACACTTTACAGTGCGGAAAACACGATCCAGCCCGACACGCAGGCGGACAACCAAACGAGCCACCACCAGAAAGACGGTCAAGAGACAGAGCAACCCGATAGTATTGTTCGACGTATTCGGGTTTGCTCTTATCGTGCTCGGCATTGCCACGCTTGTGGCACTCTGTACCGAAAACTCCAGCGGTATATTCGGGCTGTATATCACCGCCGCGCTCAAGGTGACCGTCGGTCTGGGCGCATACTTGATACCTTTGCTGCTGATACTCTTGGGAGCAATGCTTATAGCTGGCCCACTGGAACTTATTCCGCGAAGAGTCATTATCGGCAGTTCTACTATCTTTCTTGTAATAATTGCGTGGGCTTCTCTTAGCACACTCATCGAATACAGCAGGCACCCGTTTACTAACTTTATGCATGTGCTTTGGGGCGGGTATCTGGGTGATTTGCTTGCGGTTGTGCTGCGCAAGTTCACAGGAAATATAATCAGCTATATATTCCTGGTTTTCTTTGCGATAGCTGCGGTGATGTTCATCGTGGATATCCCGCTTTCAAACCTGCTGGAGAGATTGCAGCAGGCGTATCTTGACTATAAAGAAGCAGCCGCAGAGAAAGCTGCCGCCAAGCCGGTCAAGGTGGACGCCAAGGATACCCAAGTTGTTTCCGAGAGCCGAAAGAGGACACTGTCGAGCATTTTCGGCAAGGGCAATGACAAGGAAGAAGCCGCGGCAGGCGCAGTAGTTAACGAGCCTGATCATATTCCGGTCAAGATAAACGGCTCCCTGTTCAATCAGGACCGCTCTACCAAGAACGGCGGATCGCACAAACCGCCGCCGACACCTGTGCCGGAGCCGGTCGAGTACGGTGAGTTTCAACTACCTCCGACCACCCTTTTAGTGGAACCTCCACCTCCGCCGCCGAGGGTCGAAAGTGAGCTTAAAGCTAATATAGAGATAATCGAGCGCACACTCGAAGAGTTTAAGGTGCAGGCAAACGTAGTCGAGATCGCATGCGGACCGACAGTCGCCCGATATGAGATCCGCCTTGCGCCCGGTATAAAAGTAAACAAGATCGTAGGCCTGGCCGATAACCTGGCAATGCAGCTTGCGGCAATTGATGTCCGCGTCGAGGCTCCCATTCCGGGCAAAGCTGCAATCGGCGTCGAGGTCCCGAACAAGAACCGGGGCATGGTCGTGCTTCGAGATATTGTCGAGAGCAAGGCATTTCGCGATGCTCCAGGTAAACTCACCTTCGCTCTGGGTAAAGATGTCGCAGGTCACCCGAGAGTCGCCGATCTGACTAAGATGCCGCACATGCTCATCGGCGGCGCGACCAACGCCGGTAAGAGCGTTGGTTTGAGCACTCTGATCGCCAGCCTGCTCTTCAGAGCCACTCCTGACGAGCTTAAACTGGTCCTTATCGACCCGAAGCGTGTGGAGTTGAGCCTCTTTGACGGCATCCCGCACCTCGCTTGCCCTGTCGTAAAAGATGTAAAGCAGGCGGCTGGGATATTCAGAGCAGTGGTGCAGGAAATGGAGAGGCGCTACGAGGTTTTTTCCCGAAACGGTTCGCGCAATCTCGAGTCATACAACGAGAAGATGAACCAGGAGGAGCGCCTGCCGTATATGGTTGTTGTGGTCGATGAACTCGCCGACCTGATGATGCAGGCCGCCGCTGAGGTCGAGGGCTCTATAACCCGCATCGCCCAACTCGCACGCGCGACCGGCATACATTTGGTGATCGCGACGCAGCGCCCGTCAGTGGATGTCATCACGGGCATTATCAAGGCGAATATCTCGTCCAGGGTCGCATTTGCAGTGTCGAGCCATCACGACAGCCGCACCATTCTCGATCAGAAGGGCGCAGAGAGGCTGATCGGACGCGGCGACATGCTGTTTTTGCCGATAGACGCATCCAAGCCGACCAGAATCCAGGGCTGCTTCGTCTCGGATAAGGAAATAGACGCCCTCTGCGGTTTCCTCAAGGCTCAGCGTAAGCCTAACTATACTCTGCAGCCTGCGATGGGACCGTCCGGCGCAGGCGGCAGCGGCGGTGATGGCGACGACTCGTTCAGCGACGAGTTCTTTGAGCCGTCCGTAAGGTTTATTGTCAACACAGGATACTGCTCGACTTCTATGCTTCAGCGCAAGTTCAAGATAGGCTACACACGCGCGGCGAGGATAGTGGATGTAATGGAGCAGCAGGGGATAGTTGGCCCGCTCGACGGAGCCAAGCCTCGCCAGGTGCTTGTCACCAAGGCCGATCTGGAGTCTCTCCTCGGCGGCCCGATAGGCATGCGCAGCGACGACATATCGGAAGATGACGAGTATGATGAAGACGTTCCTCCGGCGGAGATAATCGAGCCGGATGAAGAAGAAGACTGAGGAAGTAAAAATTGCTGTGAAAATATTGTTGACAATATCGCTCTACTAGGGTAAGATGACTGTGTAAACATATAGGTTTACAATGACTGTGAAACTGGAACAAATAGTGTTGCCGGAGGAACCTCTGGCTTCGAAATATGATTTCTATTTCGTCTGTGACAGCAATGGTGTGCCTGTTGCGGATTTTTTGGCATTGTTCCACAAGATGCCCGTGACGTTTTCTACGACCGGTTTCGGGTGCTTGCCATTCGCGGCAAAGATAACATGAACCCGAGTTCATTCAAGCGTTTGCATGGCTCGTTCAAGGACCTCTATGAGTTTAAGAACTCACTTGGTTATCGCCTTGCTTGCTTTTTTGATGGTAACAAATGCATTATTGCCGAATGTTGGAAAAAGACAAGCAGTGAAGCAAGCAACAAGGATAACCGGCATTACGAGAGAGCCGACAATTATAGATTAGCATGGTTGATAGACAGCAAAGAAAAAGGTGCAAAATGAGTATAGATCAGATCAATGAAGAGATCAGAAGTGCGCCGTCCCGTGCCAGTTATCAAGTGGCAAAGACCATCGGCAGACTGACCGACTGCATATATGATATTATGCAGGAGCAAGGGCTAAACAACTCTCAGTTGGCTCAGAAGCTGGGAAGGTCTCGCGCTTGGGTAGGAAAAATGCTGAGCGGGGATCATAATATGACTATCAAAACAGCCGTGACTGTATTTCATGAGTTGGGGCACACTTTAGACTTTGCTGTTAGTCCCAAGCCCGAATACGATCTCACTAGAATCAATGAGAGAATAATGGTCGCAGGTCAAGAATACGAGGAAATGCTTGGAAAAGATGAATACCTCACAGCAGCATAAAAAGACACGGGGATATAAGCTTTCACCGGATGACTATAGGAGAATCCTTTCAACTATCAAGCTTCGCAGTTTGGAGCTTGAGTCCTGTAGGATGAATAGGCCGTCACACTATCCACATGGAGAGTTGATCAAAGCAGTATATGGGGAAGAAGCTACGTTACTTAATCCGAGCGACAATAGCTTTAATGCATTACACAGTTATAAGCTTACGGGTCTGCTTGATGGCGATAAGGTAATATTTGAGCTGGAAGCTTCCTATCTTCTTTCATTCAGTTCAAAAGAGCTTGTTGGTAATGAATTTTTCGATATATTCAAAGATATGAATTTGGCGGTACATACCTGGCCGTTCTTCCGTGAATTCGTGAGTTCGATGACAGCCAGGACCAACTTGCCTGTGTTAACTCTGCCGCTACGCATCACAGGTCAGTAAGGAATTAAGTGATTTGGCAAAAGTAAGTTTAGTAAGTCTCGGCTGCCCTAAGAATCTGGTAGATTCTGAGGGAGCGCTTGGGGAGGTTGCCCAGGCAGGGCATGAAATAATAATCGATCAGGGCCGCGCGGACGTGATAATGGTCAATACCTGCGGCTTTATCGAGAGCGCTCGCGAGGAGTCTATTGAGGCGATCCTGGATGCGTTGGAGTATAAAGATTCGGGTGTCTGCAAGGCCGTCATAGTGATGGGCTGCCTTTCGCAGAGATACGCGTCGGAGCTTGCCGCACAGATGCCGGAGGTCGACGCGTTTCTCGGGGTAAGCCATGCGGGAAAGATTGTCGAGACAATAGAGAGAGCGCTTGCAGGCAAAAAGCTGGTGGATGAGTCCGAGCCGACGAGCCAGTGGTGCGAGCATACGCCAAGGGTGCAGTCGACCCCGCCGTGGACGGCATATCTTAAAGTTTCGGACGGCTGCGACAACCGCTGCGCATACTGCGCCATCCCGGATATACGGGGTAGTTTTCGCAGCAGGCCGGAGCAGTATATAATAGAAGAAGCAAACAGGCTGGCGCAAAACGGCGTTAAGGAAGTCGTGCTCGTCGGCCAGGATTTAACGCAGTATGGCGCAGATATGGGCAAACCCAACTCTCTGCCCGGTCTGCTTGAACAATTAAATAATGTGGACGGCCTGCACTGGGTGCGCCTGCTCTACTGTTACCCGACCAAGGTGACGCCTGAGCTGATCGAGACAATTGCGTCGTGCGAAAAGGTGGTCAAATATATGGACATGCCTCTCCAGCATGGCGACGACGGCATCCTTCGCGCGATGAACCGCAGGGGCAGCGTCGAGCAGTATCTGAAAGTAATCGACCAATTACGGGAAAGAATTCCCGATATGGCTCTGCGGAGCACATTTATAGCCGGATTCCCCGGCGAGACCGACGAGGCCTTCGAGAGTCTGATAGAGTTTGTAAAAAGAATTCAGTTCGACAGAGTGGGTGTCTTTGCTTACTCGCGCGAAGAGGGCACTCCTGCCTACTCGATGAAGCCTAGGGTGGGCCGGAAAGTGGCGGCTGCCCGGGTCAAGCGTCTGATGGAGCTGCAGCAGGACATATCATTTGAAAAGAACCACTCATTTATCGGCAAGAAGCTGGAAGTCCTGATCGAAGGCAGGACGGACGAGGGAGCCTTCGGACGAAGTTACCGTGATGCGCCCGAGATCGACGGCCTGGTATATATTCGCGGCGGGTCCGCTCAGCCGGGCGAGTTTATAAACGTAGAGATAACTGAAGCAAGTGAATATGACCTTGTTGGGTTGGAAAAATGATTTCTGATAAAGAGATAGAAGCCAGACGTGATGATATTCTGCGGGCTGCAGCAGCGCACGGAGCCAGCAATGTTCGCATATTCGGTTCGGTTGCAAAAGGTGAAGCCGGGCCTGAGAGTGACGTTGACGTGCTTGTTGACCTAGAGCCAGACAGGAGCCTTTTCGACCTGGGCGGCCTGCTTATCGACTTGCAAGAGATCCTAGGTCGCAGGGTAGATGTCGTGACTGAGGGTTCTCTTCACTGGTACATTCGTGACCGTGTCTTGCAAGAGGCCGTAGCCTTATGAAAGACGATCGGCTGTATCTGATTCACATCAGTGAGTGCATAAGCCGCATAGAAGATTATGTGTCGGGTGGGCGAGATGAGTTTTTGGGTTCACCCCTCATACAAGATGCTGTTATTCGTAATCTTCAGACTATGGCTGAGTCCACCCAGCGGTTGTCCGACAGATTGAAATTGAGATACACTGAAATTGACTGGAGACGGATATCCGGGTTTCGCAACGTAATAGTGCATGATTATCTCGGAATAGACATACCCTATGTGTGGCAGATCATTGAGAAAGAACTGCCCTCTCTCAAGCATACTATCAAGACTATGCTTGACGAGAATTAGTTTTTGTGAAGTTGTGACTTACATAAGACGGAGGAAATGATAGTGAACGAATCAGCAACCACGCTGAATAAAGCGGATATTGCGCGGGAGAGCGCCAGGCGTTTTCTCGCGGACAAGGCCTATCTAAGCCTGCTCGGTAAGAGCCAGGCCGGTAAGCTCAGGCAGGTTATGAAAGGAGTCGAGGTCGAGGGTGTGACCATGCGCCTTATGCGCGACGTAATGGCTCAGAGCAGCCGCTTCGAGACGGTTGAC
Organism: Armatimonadota bacterium; assembly: GCA_039679645.1. Classification (NCBI taxonomy): domain Bacteria; kingdom Bacillati; phylum Armatimonadota; species Armatimonadota bacterium. The sequence goes on along the minus strand of JBDKUO010000030.1, from coordinate 6,290 downwards.
AGGCGGTGGGCGGCGGCATCGCGTTACGGCGACGTGCACAGACCCTTCGAGCGAGTCCTTGCTGAGGTCGTGCAGTCCGCCGGAGTGCCGGTCTCGCTGGAGGTCCTGGCACAGGAGCTTTCCCAGATCTACAGCCAGTCGGCTGAGCACTATGAGCAGGCTCTGCCCAGGATACTCACGGACAAGGAGAAGTTTTTTGCGGCAGGAGACAACAAATACGGCCTGGCGTCATGGCTGCTGAATGTCACATCCGATGATGAGGACGACGTGGTCTTTGACAGCTTTCTCTCTCAGGAGCAGGTGGATCACTTTACCGAGCTGTGCCCGGCGGCGAAATGGGACATAGACAAGCTCGCCGATGCTGCCGCTGCGATTGCCAAAGACTGCAAGGAACCGGTCCCGTTCAAGATAATGGCGCTGCTTGCCTGGCGCGAGCTTGCCGAGGACTTTGACGCGGTAGACTTCTACTGCGCGGTGCTCGCCGATGAACGGGTGCTGGTCCTTTCGGATCAGAAAATATACCCTGCGTCGGCTGAAAAGGACTTTACCAAGACCCTGGCCGAGGTTGCCGAGGAGCTCTCCAAACTGCCTATGGAGGCTGAAGAGGAAGAGGCCGAGGGCCCTGTCAGTGTTACCGACACCGACAAAGAAGAGGTCATCGCTATGATCATCAAGAACGGCAGCGCCTCAGCCGAGGAACTGCTGGATGCGGTCCTGGAAGTCGGACCGGAGGATTCTGCCTATGCAGGCGCTCTGGAGAGCCTCAAAGATGCCCTTAAGGACGAGGAGCGGATCATGTGGCTCGGCGGCACACGCTGGGGCAAGGTCGAGGTCTTCCCGGACGAGGTCAAGGAAGTTCCGACCTCACTGGTTGTGCCTGCTTCGGTGCCGTTTGAGACCCCCGAAGGCGACGTATATGACCAGATGCTGGAAGAGGACGGCTTCGACGGCAACCTGAAATCGGCTATTTACGACCCTCTGGTCGAGGACGTGACCGATGAGGACCCGGCTCGCACGATGTATCAGCCCAGCGGTGAGTCTCAGAGATGCGTGCTCAAATATCATCACAAGATCGCGGGGACATTCCCGCTCTGCCAGATCAACCCGGACTTCTTCGGCACTGAGCCTGAGATCATCCCCATCGTGCTGATCGACGAGGGCAAGCGCAAAACCTGCTATGTGAACAACACGACCCGCCTGATCTACGGACTCAAGGATTTCTACAAAGAGATCACTGAGGTCTCAGGCGCTGTCTTTACTATCGAAAAGACTGCCAAGCCGGGCGAATACCGCTTCAGACGCCAGGAAGAGTCCGACACGGTGCTGGGAATAGACACCAACCGCTCCTTGGAACTGCTTGACCTGAAGGCAAGGTTCGAGAGCACAGACATGCCCGTCTTCGACGTGATAGTCGAGATACTCGGCAAGCAGGGGATGGACTTCCCGCGCCTGGTCAACGAGGTCAACATAGTGAAACGGTGCTCGAGGCTCCTGGTCGCGTCGATCCTGAGCTCATATCACGCCTTCCACACCCGCGGCAAGTCGGACCAGTGGCTCTATGACGAGAAAAAGGCCAGCCAAGGCTTCAACAAGACAAAGAAGAAATACATCAAAAAGGACTAAACAGCCGGATAGGCCGGTATTATTGCGACTGGGTTGGGGCGGGGAGCCTTGACCCAGTTTTTGCATTTAGGCCAAAACGAACTGAGCTTGAAATCTAAAAAATTGAGCGTGGGGAGTTCGTTTTGGCTGTTTTTTTATGCAATGCTGCTTTTTTCCTCTCCAGAGCCGCGATTGCACGGTATAGATGGACATCGATTGAGCGCTCATAGCGGGCTATGCGCTCATATGACGCGGTGGGCCGGAGCGGGTCGATCTGGCGGCACATCACACGGTTTTCCATTGCTCGCGCGCGCTCCAGCCTGCACAGGCAGTCGGCGACACGCTTGACCAGTTCTTCTTCCAACGCATCCTCGGGTTGATAGTGAAGACGCATGCGCTCATGAATCTCGCAGGAGTTGACGTAAAGCTCTTCGGCAAGCCTTTCCAGGGCATGTGCGGACTGGGCGGTGAGGCCGTGTTTCATAGCATTAAGAGAGCTTCTCTTCTTTCCCTCTTCTGTTCTTGGTCCTGTGGCCATATTTAGTCCTCCTCATCATCCATTTCTGCGCGTTTGATAATCTCGGCAAGAGCTTCTGACGGATCGACCTCGGGCGCCGGCAGGGTGAGCTGGGTCTTGATGATACCGGCTACGATTTCGGCTGCGACCTCTACCTCGGACTGGGCGAGCAGGCTGGGGAAATCGTCGATCACCTGGGCAAGGACACGGGTGCATTTGCGCGCGATTTTTTGGTGCTGAGATGGGTTTAGCATGGGTTCCTCCTTTTCAAATTGGTTAATGGTTGACAGTTGACGGTCTAAAGCCGCGGAGGGCTGATTACGTCTGCTTTTTGTGGTGGAAGTGGTTGAGGAAAAAGTACTCTCATAATTATAAGACGACAAGTCGGCCAAAATGTGGTTAACGGACCATGGTATTTTGGTTAAATGTTGTTCACTGGTTGTGAATGGATGGTGGGTGTTCGGTGTTGGGTGATGGAATTTGACGGGTTGGTGCGTTCGGAGGTTTCGGCAGCGGGGTTGGCGGATGTTGCAGAATAGTACGTCATTGACTGCTGCACGAAGCAACGAACGGCTGAGCAATCAGAAAGCTCAACGTAAGTTCGCGCAGCTATTCACCTGCGTCATATAGAGCAAGCTGCGGGAATTAACGATTGACTTGGATTTCGAGGTTATCTGGCTAGCGGCATTCCCGCAGCATAAAAAATTACTATTGTGCAATGCCTAGCATAACGAGAGGTACAGCAGGAACACCACGTCCTTGTCGGATAAGGTTATATAGCTCACCTTCATAGTATGCAACGCCAGACGACATTTCAGATTGAAGCTCTTTCATTGGCAATATTTCGATTCCTACATCTATTAAATCGCCAACAAAGAATGCCATGTGCTTGACGAAAAGATCATACGCTACAAAAGCATATTTACCAAACTGCACCTCTACAGCGATCCTGTCTTTAACGAAATCAGTTTGATTATACGAGAAAATTGGCTTACCGCCTGCATTGATAATGGCTTGCCTTTGCTCATCCGCATTAAGCCCCATCGTTTTTCTGATCAACTGCTGATCTGAGGTTACCCAATATGAAGTTCGAGATTCAAGCCATTGAAAGCTGTTCAAAGCCTTTGCGAAACAACGATTCATATCAACAGGACTGTAGAGTAACTTGCCTGCCATTGTGCGTTCTTTTGATACTTTTGTACGGCAAGACTCGCATTCGATAGAAGTGATCACCGTTTCTAGTTCAGACCAAATGTTGGGTTTATGCACCAATATATGCTCATAGCCATTTAGGTGCGAATACATTTCTACGATTCTCATATTTGACCACCACCCGGTAAATTCGGATCATAAATGGGTTTTCCCATCGGGCGCGTCCGGAGTGTTCCTTCTAATAAGTCGTCCACACGTTGCTTGGCTATATCCACATATTCTTGCACGTTATCACAGCCATACCCAACTCTATTATGCATCACTGCTGCAACGATAGATGAACCAACGCCCATATATGGATCAAATATTGCATCGCCTTCATTAGTCATGGACAAGACTAAGCGTTCAATGAGCTCAACAGGAAATTGACAAGGGTGGATTGTTTTCTCCACATGATTAGCCTTAACATTTGGGATTATCCATACATCTCCAGGATTTTTACCAAGTGGATTACACGACAATTTACCGGCATTAGGTCCCTTGAAATATTTTTTGCTTGGATATTTTGATGGAACTCTTATAGGATCTAGGTTGAATGTATAATCATCACCTTTGGTAAACCAGAGTATTGTTTCATAGCGACCAGACAATCTCTTAGAACAATGTAGCCCATGTTCAAAATGCCAGATAATTCTATTCCTGAGAACGAGACCGTGATTCTTGAACAGCGGGTAAAGAATAATATCTAAAGGAACAACTTCACCATTTGAGGCAATATGGTTTCCTACTTGCCAACAGATTGAACCTTGGGGATGCATAATCCGTACACATTCTGATATTACCCGTGCTTGTGAGGCAAGATAATTGTCTAAACTCTTCTTTTTCTCATATGCTTTACCAATATTGTAAGGTGGAGAAGTAACGATAAGTTTCATGCTCTCGTTTGCTACGAATCGCATAAACTCAAGGTTATCTGAACACTCAATAACGAACTTAGGCTGTTCGTAGAGTTTTATAAGCCACTGCTCCATAAGCCCCTCCACAAGAGAGTATATCACATCACAAATGTGGCTGCACGCTTTTTCTGATATAGAAATTTCAGTTCAAAACTAACCTTGATTAACCATTATAGTCTACGATAATCACCAGTAGCTCTTGCGAGGAATCAATGATACAATCTGCGCCTAAGCTTCCAGAATACCTCACGATCACCAACATAGATTGCATTGATTGGGAACCTCAGTCACTTGTGGTTAGTTAGTGCGTTCGGCGGCTTCGGCAGTGGGGCTTGTGGATGCCGAAAGACAGTGCGCTAATGAAGCAACGAAATATATTAGGGCATGTGGCGATTATGAAACCGCCACACATAATAACTACTGTTTATCCGCCAGAAGAACTCCGCCTACGCCGATATTCTCACGATCATATTCGCGGATCAGCACCACAAACGCCTCTTTGCGGATACCGGTCACCTTTGCGGCGGTTTCGGTAAACTCCTGGGCTAATTGAGCCTTTTGCTCTTTTGTTAGGGCCTTACCATTAAATGTGATTACGGGCATTTTTGTCTCCCTCTCTTTGGATCAAGCGCTCACGTTATTATATCACTCAGGGCGCAAGATAGAGTTTGCAACTATTACCAGCTTGACTGGGAATCCAGAAACCTGCACTCCGACTAAAGACGGGTCTCTGGATTTCGCGGGAACGACGCAGGTTTGTTCAGCCTTAATAAGGGATGTATGCTAATCACCCAGGGCGAACGCACGAATGAACGTTTTATGACGATGTTCAAATACATCACTCGTATGATGGGTAAGGATCTCCGAATCCTTACCCGAGAACCAGTGCCGGATCTCCGAATTCGGCTATTCCAGCAAGGGTTACGGGGTTCGGAGACCCCAATTCGGCATTAAGGTGACGATTCGGAGATCGTCACCTATCAGGCGTTCACATTTTTGTAACTCGTGCGTTAGGCCCGGCCAATCACCTGATGCGGCTTGACATTATGCTTGATGCAAAGCTAGACTACCTACAAATGTATAAGATATCAGGACAAAAAGACCCCATCATAAAACTGCTGCGCGAACTGGTCGGCGAGGATGGACGCAGGCGCCATGCCCTCTTCTTTGCAGAGGGGGAGGAACTGGTCAGACGGGCTTTTGACTATGGCGGGCGAGTCGAATCCGTAATATTCGCCGATAAATACTCGGCAACCCCCGACTCTCAAGCTCTGATCGAGAGAGCGGCTGCAGCCGGTGTGGATTCGTATCAGTGCACTGAGGGTCTGCTGGCGAAAATTCTCGACGCAAAGCCCACACCCGAGTGTCTTGCAATCGTTGAGAGAAGGGTGGTCGGGCTGACGGATGTGTTTGCAGGCGAGCGCCCGCTGGTCCAGATGGTAGAAAACTGCGAGAATGCCGACAACCTGGGCATGCTGCTTCGCTCGACAGATGCTGCAGGCATAAGCGGAGTCATTCTTGCAGCCGATACTACCGACCCCTTCAGCCGCCGGGTGGTTCGCGGTTCCAGGGGGGCGGTTTTTACCGTGCCGCTTTGTGTTCATCACAACTCAGAAAAGATTATTGAGCATGCCCATGAGCGCGGGCTACAGGTGATCGGGACCTCGGCGAATACGGATACGCCGTATACGTCTGTCGATTTTACAAAGCCCACGGTGATAGTGGTAGGTAATGAGCATACCGGCATATCCGATACGGTCCGCCGGATGGCTGATGCAGTGGTGCGAATTCCTATGATGGGCAAGATCAATTCGCTCAATATTGCAGTCGCGGCGAGCGTTGTGATGTATGAGGCTGTGAGGCAGAGAAATTCAGCGCAATAGTGATATAACTCTCCTCTACGAGTCGAGAAGCGGCTCGGGCGGAGGCTGAGTTAGTAAGTGCTCAGACTCTATGAGTATTTTTGCTGCTGCACATTATGCGACGAAGAAACTCGAAGATTTCACAAGTTTGATGCATGATTTTTGGATGTGGTTGTGTAATTAGACCATGTGGACAAATAT